>CALDPL010000455.1 GCA_937911965.1 uncultured Allomuricauda sp.
TACCAGGCTTTACAAAAATAAGCCTTGCCAAGGATACCATCCTGAATATCCTTTACGGCCTGGATAGAGGTAGGAGCGGAACGCTGCTGATTTCCCATTTGAATGACCATTCCGGTTTTTTCCTGCACTTGCACCAGAAGCTCCCCTTCATGCGGATTGTGGCTACATGGCTTTTCCACATAGGCATGTTTGCCCGCCGATAGGCTATCCACGAGGTTCAGGCAATGCCAGTGGTCCGGGGTGCCGATGATCACAATGTCAATGTCCCTATCTTCCAGGAGTTTTCTGTAATCCGTATACCATTTGGGCTTTTTCACCCCCCCTTTTTGAAGTTCGGCAGTTTGTCTGACAAGAACCCTTTGGTCCACATCACATAGGGCTACGAGTTCCACTTCCTTGTTTTTCAACAGGCTCAGGAGGTTGGCGAAACCCATGCCATTGCATCCGATCAGCCCCACCTGGATCCTGTCGTTTGGACTCACCGTCCTTCGCATGCCTTGAAGAAGTTCCACCGGAAATAAAAAGGCACTGCCCAAGCCTGCCATATACAGGGATCCCCTTTTTACAAATTGTCTGCGTGTGGCCATTTGATAAAATTTTGGAAAAAGGTACAAAAAAAACATCCCTCGAAATAAAAATTCCGAAGGACGCTCCTTACTTAAATGCCAATTGGAAATTATTTGCTCTCGGTGGCCGTGTTCAATTTACGGCTCATTTCCATGGAAATGGCGGAGCGGTCGAATTTCAATCGCCCGGCCATGGTCTCGATCACACAGGTAAAATCCTTGTCGTTCAATTCGACTATTTTTCCGTGCAGACCACTTTTGGTAATGACCTTGTCCCCTTTTTTTAGGGCCGAGGCAAACTTTTTCTCATCCTTCTGACGCTTGATCTGGGGGCGTATCATAAAAAAATAGGCCACAACAAAGATCAGGATCAGGGGCAAAAACTGTTGAATGCTTTCCATCAATATGAGATTCTTACTTTACAGGGCCTGCGGGCACTGCATTCTTGGGGTTGATGAATGCCTTGATCCTCAAGGTTTCGGTGCCCTTGGCCGTATTGGCCGTAACGGTAACGGTCTTGGTCACTTGGTTCTGGCCTGCTCCATTGAACTTTACCAACATCTCCCCGCTTTCCCCTGGGGCAATCGGTGTGTTTCTGGGATATTGGGGAACGGTACAGCCACAGCTGCTGGTCGCATTGGTAATGATCAAGGGCCCTTCTCCGGTATTTGTAAACTTGAAGATGGTTTCCTGGGGGGTACCCTGCTCGATGGTTCCAAAGTCATGTTCGACCTTGTCAAAGGTCATAACGGGAACCTTGCTTTGGGCAACATCCCTGGATATGGCACTCTCGACATTGTCCGCAACGATTTTGTCAGAGGCCTTTTCCTTACAGGAGACACCGACAAGGGCCAAGGCAATGGCCAGAGCAAAAATTGTTGTTTTTCTTTTCATGTCATTAAAATGTTTTTACAAAAATAGTCAAATAATAAATATACTAACGCAAGTGTTGGGCCCTTGGTATATGGACCCTATAATTTTACTGTAGGCCCCTTCCCACCTTTTGGAGCCTTCCATCGGTTTTGTATTCCTTGGCCAACTTGTCCAATACCCCATTGATAAAGATGCTGCTCTTGGGGGTGGAATATTCCTTTGCGATTTCCAAATATTCGTTCAGGGTCACCTTTTCGGGAATGGAGGAAAAGTTGAGCAGCTCACATATGGCCATTTTCAGTATGATTGAATCAATCTCCGCGATCCTGTCGTTGTCCCAGTTTGGGGTCTTTCCCTCGATTTCCTTTTCCCATTTGGCATCGTTGAGCAGGGTTTTGGTCAACAGGGTGTTGGCAAACTCCAAGTCCTCTTGGTCCTTGAGCAAAGGGGGCAAAAAGAAGCGGTCCCCCGAACCCTGGTCGGCTTTTCTCAAGAGTTTCACCATATAGGTGTTCACTATGGGAAAATCATCGACCCAGGTAAGCTTGTCATCCTCAAAATACTCGTAAATTTTTTCATTGGGTGCTATGATCTCCCGATAGAGCTGTATGATCAGGTCCCTGTCCTCCCCATAAGATGAACCCCGTTTGGCCATATATTCCCTGTAGGGTTCACTGGCCACGATCTCCCGATGGATGATCTTTACGTATTCCTCGTTCAAGTACCAATGGTTCAATTTTCTTTTGGAGAACTCCCCCTTAAGGAGCTCGTTGTCGGCAATCTGGAGCAACAATCGGTTTTTTGTGAATTTCCCCGGGTCCGGATAGTTGTCCTCTTCGGTGGAAAGGTACTTTTTGGCCGCGTGGCCCACATGTTTTTCGGCCATTCTGTGTACTTCGGCCAACAGCCCCAATATAAGAAGGTAGAGCACATACATGTTCTCAATGCTCATTCTCAAGAATTTTTCCTGTTTTGCCAGGGAATCGTCCTTGGATTGGACCAGTGCATAAATGCACTGCATCACCTTAACTCTGATATGCCTTCGGGTAAGCATTTTTAAAGAACTTTTAAAGTCATTGACCGGCTTTCACCCGGCAAAAATAACTTTAAATTTTAATCCTGACCACTAAAGTCGATTTCTTATGGGTTTTCTAACATATAGTTTCTCCGTGAAACCATATATTTGTTTGATTGTTCCATTCGCAATCAAACGAACAACTTCCTTTTCCCCAATTATTTTATGAAGGAACTCAAACACCTTAATAAGTATTTCAAGAAATATTGGTTTAAATTGTTCATAGGGGTTTTGACCACTGTGGTCGCACGGATCTTTTCCCTGATCATGCCCTCCTATGTCAATGAGTCCATACAGAGTGTCGAGGCCTATCTCGGGGGTGCGATCGACTTTTCCCAGGCCAAGACCATGTTGGTCCAATACATCTTGATCATCATTGGGGCCGCCCTGCTATCGGCACTTTTCACCTTTTTGATGCGACAGACCATCATCAATGTGTCCCGATATATAGAATACGACCTGAAAAATGAAATCTTTGACCATTACCAATTGTTGGGTTTGGATTTCTACAAGAAAAACAGGATCGGAGATCTGATGAACCGCATCAGCGAGGATGTCAACCAGGTACGGATGTATGCGGGTCCCGCCATCATGTACGGGATACAGACCCTGACCCTTTTCGCCTGCCTTATTCCCTTGATGTTCATCAAGGCCCCTACACTGGCGGCCTATACCCTTTTGCCTTTGCCTTTACTGTCGATATTGATCTATCAGATCAGTAAGATCATCCACAAACGCAGCACCAGGGTTCAGGAGTTTTTGTCCACCCTGTCCACCTTTACCCAGGAAACCTTTTCCGGAATCTCCGTGATCAAGGCCTATGGGATCGAAAACCGGATCAACGATGAACTTGGGGCGCTGGCCAATGAGGGCAAGGACACCAGCATGTCCCTGGCCAAGGTGAACGCCTGGTTTTTCCCCTTGATGATCCTGCTGATCGGCATCAGCAATATTTTTGTGGTCTTTATCGGTGGCCGGCAGTACATCAATGGGGAAATTGAGTCCATCGGCCTGATTGCCGAATTCATATTGTATGTGAACATGCTTACCTGGCCGGTGGCCATGGTGGGCTGGCTCACGTCGATCATCCAAAGGTCGGAAGCCTCCCAAAAGCGGATCAATGAGTTCTTGGGCGTGGAACCCACCATCAAGAACGAAACGCCGGAACCGACCCCAATTGTGGGCGAGATCGAATTCAAGAATGTCAGCTTCACCTATGGGGACACCAACATCACGGCCCTGGACAATATTTCCTTCAAGGTCAAGGCCGGGGAGACCGTTGTCATCTTGGGCAAGACCGGTTCGGGAAAATCGACCATTTTGGACCTGGTGGCAAGGCTCTATGATATAGATTCGGGAGAGATTCTGATCGACGGCATGCCTTTGCGGAAAATCAACCTTGAAAGCCTTAGAAAGTCCATAGGGGCAGTGCCCCAAGAAGCATTCCTGTTCTCGGACACCATAGGGAACAACATCCGATTCGGCAATGAAAAGGCCACTTTTGAAGAAGTGGTGGCCGCAGCGAAAATGGCAGTGGTCCACCAAAATATAGAGGACTTCACAAAAAAATACGATACGGTGTTGGGCGAACGGGGCATAAGCCTGAGCGGGGGACAGAAACAACGGGTCGCCATTGCCAGGGCCCTGCTCAAAGACCCGGAAATATTCTTGTTCGACGATTGCCTCTCCGCCGTGGACACGGAAACTGAGGAGGAAATCCTGGCCAATTTGAAAAAAGTCTCGAAGGACAAGACCACCCTGATCGTCAGCCATAGGGTCTCCTCGGCAAAGAACGCGGACCGGATCATCGTATTGGACCGGGGCAGGATATTGCAGGAAGGCACACACCAACAGCTGAACAATGTCGAGGGATACTATAAGGAACTCTATCTCAACCAACTTTCAACCAAAGAATCCTGATCCCCTGACCGAGGTCAAAGTCAATGGTTTTTTCTGATATCCCATAAAAAAGTTGCTGAAATGGCATTTTTTTTCCATTTTTGGTAGCGCAACTCAAAACGCAGCCAATATTTTATACCATATGGAAGAGAAAGACATAATGGACCAGGAAGAAATTTATTCCAAAGTTCTAAGGGCAGGGAGAAGGACTTATTTTTTCGATGTCAGGAGCACCAAGGCCGGAGATTATTACCTCACCATCACGGAAAGCAAGAAATTCACCCACGACGACGGTTCCTTCCACTACAAAAAACACAAGATCTATCTGTACAAGGAGGATTTTACCGCCTTTAAGGAAATCATGGAGGAAATGATGGATTACATCATCGATGAAAAAGGCCAGGAAGTGATTTCCGAACGGCATCAGAAGGACTTCAAAAAGGAGGAGGAGGATGGAAGTGGCACAACCGATGGGAGCGACTCCATGGAGCGTTTCACCGATGTGGACTTCGACGATATCTGAACATTGGAACTCCCCTTAAACCGATAACGGCTTTCCTATTGGACCAGCCGTTTTTTTATTCCGGGAAATTGGCTTCCGGACAATTCCCATGGCATGGAGACCGAGTCTTGCTGTGGCTCAACTTCCCTCCCTTTTCAAATAGTTTTCAATATGGGTATAATGGTGGACGCTGTGCCAGGCATAACGGCCAAGCTGTTCCTCCAAACTGTACTCCACCTGCCCATTGGGATGGATGAAAGTCCGTTTGAGATCTTCCCGGGAAAGTCCCTTCACCAAATGGACCAATTTGGCATGTACCGCCCTGAGGTGGTCGAGGGACAATTGTACCGGGGCCGTCCTGGAGTCAAAAAGCTCCGCCCAGCCCTTCTCATCATAGGCTTTTATCAGGGGACCTTCCTCGGTCAGGGCCCATTTGAAACGGGAGTAGCAATTGTGGTGACTGTCCGATATATGATGGACCAATTGTCTGATGGTCCAACCCCCGGGGCGATATGGACTGTCCAATTGTTTCTCGGAAAGGGGCGATACCAATGCCAGCAGACGTTGGGGAAAATGCTCCAATACGGAAATCCACTCGTTCAATTGATTTTCATTGATCGCTTCGGGGACCTTAAATTTCCCAATGGGGTAACGGAGCCGATCTAAGGTGGTTTCTTCCATCGTTTTATATCATATGGCCGTAAGAATGGGAGAGGGAGCCCCATTTCATCTACTAAATATAGTGAATTTTGGACTTTTTTATCAGAAAATGAGGGATGTCATTTAATTATCCACTAAGTTTGTAGGGTTAATAGATTTATAAATTTTAAATTCTTATAAATGGCAACACTTAGACTGGGCGATACCGCCCCAAACTTCACTGCGGATTCATCCATTGGAACCTTCAACCTCTATGACTATCTGGGGGATGGCTGGGGGATCTTCTTCTCACACCCCGCCGATTTTACCCCCGTATGCACCACGGAACTGGGCACCGCGGCAAAATTCAAGGACGAGTTCGACAAAAGGAACGTCAAGATGGTCGCCCTTAGCGTGGACGGTGTGGCCTCCCACAAGGACTGGATCAAAGACATCAACGAGACCCAGCAAACCGAGGTCAATTTTCCCATCATTGCCGATGAGGACCGAAAAATATCCGATCTGTACGATATGATCCACCCCAATGCGAACGATACCCTTACGGTGCGTTCCGTTTTGATCATAGGCCCGGACCGTAAAATCAAGTTGACCCTGACCTATCCCGCTTCCACCGGTCGTAATTTCTACGAATTGCTGCGGGTCGTGGATTCCTTACAATTGACGGCAAACCACAAGGTGGCCACCCCTGCGAACTGGGAAAACGGCCAAAAGGTAGTTATTTCACCGGCCATCCCCACAGAGGAGGCCAAGGGAATTTTCACCAAAGGTGTTGAAGAGATCAAACCCTATCTGAGATTGACCCCGGATCCCACTGCTTGATTATTTTTGATATTTTTTTGAAAAAGTGACGATTACCGACAATTTAAACGTATCTTTGCAGCTCATTTAATTATTTTAACATTTATTATGAGTAAAGGAACAGTAAAATTCTTCAACGATTCAAAAGGCTACGGCTTCATCACTGAAGAAGGTTCAAACACAGATCACTTTGTACACGTTTCAGGTTTAATCGATGAAATCAGGGAAGGTGATGCTGTAGAATTCGAACTACAGCAAGGTAAAAAAGGATTGAACGCCGTTAATGTACAAGTTATAGATTAAGGTAAGCACACTTTTTTATAGAACAGGCCCGGGCAATCCCCGGGCCTTTTTAATTTTTTTTTAAGATTTTACGCAACCATTCCCTTTTTCCCTATCTAATGGGGTAGAATGTACAATGTTCCCCATAACCATTGAACCCAATTACATGGACACTTTTTTCGGAGTACTTTCTTTTCTTTTGGCCATCAATGCCCTTTTATTGGTCTGGAGTGTGAACGGCCCAAAGAAATGAATTTGAGATTTATACAATAGGTAGGGTATTTTCCCGTTAGGTTGTTAGCATATCATAAAATACAATTGCATGAATACCTTTTTTAGCGTCTTGCTGATTTTACTTGCCCTAAACCTTTGCCTACTCTTGGTGAGCGTGAACCGCTCGAAATAAAAAAGCTCCCGAAAATCGGAAGCTTTTTATCGAAGGCTTGTTTATTGGGTTACTTTACACCCATCAATTCCACATCAAAGATCAGGGTGACATCAGGGGGAATGACCCCTCCGGCACCCGCACTTCCATAGGCCAAATGTGAGGGAATCACAAATCGGGCCTTGTCCCCTACCTGTAACAGGGCTATCCCTTCTTCCCATCCTTTGATCACCTGGCCAATCCCCAAGGTAAATTCGATCGGTTCCTTTCTTTTATAGGATGAATCAAACACTTGTCCGTTCGGCAAAGATCCCTCGTAGTGAACGGAGACCAATTTGTTGTTCTCGGCCTTGACCCCTTTTCCCCTTTGGATGAACTTATAACGAAGTCCGCTATCGGTACTGTCAAAACCAGCGGCCAATTTTTCCATTTCAGCTTCGGCCCGGGCCTTGGCCTGTGCAATCCGCCGCTCCCTGGCCCCTTCGAAGACCCTGAAGGCCTCAATGGCATTCCAATTCTTTGCCTCTTCCCCTACCCTGAGGATCTCGAGGCTCTCAATAAGGTCTCCCTGGGATATTCCGTCCACCACTTCCTGGCCCTGCTCCACAAAACCAAAGACCGTGTGCTTGTTGTCCAGCCATGGGGTGGCCCCATGGGTGATGAAAAACTGGCTGCCGTTGGTCCCGGGACCTGCATTGGCCATGGACAGTACGCCCGGCCCCGAATGCCTGAGTTCCGGGTGGAACTCGTCGTCAAATTTATATCCTGGATCTCCAGATCCGCTTCCCAGAGGGCAACCTCCCTGTATCATAAAATCGGCTATGACCCTGTGGAACTTCAGGCCATCGTAATAGGGCTTGCCTTGGGGCCTTGCCGTATTTTCCATGTTCCCTTCGGCCAGGGCAACGAAATTGCCCACCGTGCCCGGGGTCTTGTCATGGGTAAGCCTTACCAGTATTTCCCCCTTGGGGGTGTTGAATTTTGCGTAGATACCGTCTTGCATATTTTCAATTTAGTGTATTATACGTATTCCCTTTCCGGGAATTTAAGAGCTTGCAAAGATAAGGGTTTTATAGGGCAAACCCCTGGCCCATGGGATATTTTGACCCATGGGGACCCTTTCGGGACAGCGATGGGAACCCACTATGTGGGGTCTGAGGGGATTTCCGGAAAATAATCCCAATCCGCTTTGAGGCCTGTCAAAACATCGTATTTTTATTTCGGGGGCAATGGCCAAAGCTTTGAAAGACCCTCCCTTAAAACCCGTAAAAACCATGAAAAACCTCATCTCGATTATTGAAATCCCGGTCCTTGACTTTTCCGGGGCGGTGGACTATTATCAAACCGTCCTGGGGGTTGCCATTGAAGAAGTCCATAAGGAGGGTACCCAAATGGGTGTCTAGCCCAGTGATGGGGAAACCGTCAATGTGGTATTGGTAAAAGGAGGGGATTGCATACCCACCACGGATGGGCCGCTGCTGTACCTGAATGCCTGTGACAGCGTACAGGCGATGTTCGAGAAGGTGGAACACAAGGGTGGGCAGGTCCTGCTTCCAAAAACCAAAATCAATGAAGTTATGGGCTATTTTGCCCTATTCCTGGATCCCGAGGGCAATAAGTTGGGGCTTCATGCCACAAATTAGAGGGAGCCGCCCCAATGGAATTGCCCCGGAACTGGATTTTCAGTTTAAGGACGGCATGGAAGAGGAATCCACTTTTTTGTATATTTATCAAAAATGGACGCGCAATGCCTCGCGATATCGGCACGGACCAAGAGAAAAGATCCATGAGCCCATCGATTTCGAAATGAACCCGGAAATAGCACAATACAACGGCAAACAGGAACCCATCGGTCAAGAGATCTGCAATTTGCTTGCCCAGATCATCGATCGGGAACTGCCCGATTCCCAAAGCAAGATCTGGCATGCCCATCCGGTATGGTTTTTGTCCGAAAACCCCATTGTGGGATACAGCAAACAAAAAAATGGCTGGCGTTTGATGTTTTGGAGTGGCGCGGATTTCAAGGATGATACATTGAACGTATTGGGAAAGAAGTTCAAGGATGCCTCCATTTTCTATACCGAAGCCGGGCAGATCGAAACGGACCGGCTCAGGGAGTGGCTCAAGCAATCCCGTGAAATCCAATGGGATTATAAAAACATTATAAAGAGAAAGGGCATCTTGGAAAGGCTGTGATGCTTTTTGACACCCTTTGGACACCCGATATGAAGACGACCCCTGAACACGACAAGCGAATTGCGGAAATGACCTTCTCTTCCGTATATCCCCATTATGTGACCAAGGTGGAGAAAAAGGGAAGGACCAAGGAGGAACTCCACCAAGTGATCGAATGGCTTTGCGGGTTCAATCGGGAGGAGCTCCAACAGATCATCGACGCAAAGGACAATTTCGAGACCTTTTTCGAAAAGGCCAGGCTAAACCCGAATGCCCACCTGATCAAAGGGGTGATCTGCGGCTATCGGATCGAGGAAATAGAGACCCCCTTGACCCAAAAGGTGCGTTATTTGGACAAATTGGTCGATGAACTGGCCAAGGGCAGAAAGATGGAAAAAATCCTGAGGGAGGGCTGATCTAGCTGGAATTCAGTTAAATTCGCCGCTGTACCTTACAATATTCTCCGGGAACTTGTTTTAATTTCTAAATTAGTGTTGCAATTCAAAGCTTGGTATCATGGCTTCACTCAAGAGAGCATCGATCATCCTGGGCCTGGTGGGATTGATTTTGTCCATCCCCCTGATCTTTATGCAATTTTCCAAGGAAGTGGATTGGAACCTGGCCGATTTCTTGGTGGCAGGCCTCCTATTGGCAATAACAGGTTTTGCCGTTGATTTTGTGCTTCGCACCACCAAGGGCTCCCGACGGACGGTCTTGATCCTTATCGGGATCATTGTATTCCTTCTGGTCTGGGCGGAACTTGGTGTAGGGATTTTTGGATCGTCCTTTGCCGGCGATTGATTTTTCGACCCTTTTTTATCCCTTGGGCCCAAGGGTCCCGTATTTGTCGATCAGGTAGATCAGGCCTGTCATTGCGGCGGCCCCCAGTTCCAGTTCCCGTTTGTTCACATGTTCAAAGGTATCGTTCGCGGAGTGGTGGTGTTCGAAATAGCGTTGGGTGTCCGGCAGCAGCCCGGCGAGTACCGTATTGCCATTCTTGAGCGGGCCGATGTCCGCTCCCCCTTCCCCTTCCATGAAGAGGTGGATGAAATAGGGTTCGAACAGACTTTTCCAGGAACGTATCTGTTCTAGGTTTTCCTTGGAAGCATCAATGGTAAACCCTCTTGGGGTGAAGCCCCCGGAGTCGCTCTCCAGGGCAAAGACATGGTTTTCGTTTTGTTCCTTGGCCCATTGGGCATATCCTGTCCCCCCCCTGAGGCCGTTCTCCTCGTTCATGAAGAGTACCACCCTGAGGGTCCTCTTGGGCCGATATCCAAGTTCCTTGAGCAGACGGAGCACCTCCATGCTCTGTACGACCCCGGCCCCATCGTCATGGGAACCATCGCCCAGGTCCCAGGAATCCAGATGGGCCCCTACAAGAACTATCTCATCGGGATGGGTACTTCCCTTGATTTCGCCTACGACATTGAAGGACTCCACATCCTCATACTGCCTGCAGTTCTGCCGGAAATGAAAATTGATGTCGGGATTCAGGGCAAGGGTGGTACTGAGGAGTTCCGCACCCTTGGTGCTTATTGCGGCCGCCGGAATCCTTTGTCCCAATGGAAGATCTCCGTAACTCATGGACCCGGTATGTGGAAAGTCGTCCAATCGAAGGTTCAGGGATCGGACGATCACCCCCACGGCCCCGTATCGGGCAGCTTCGGCCGCTCCCCTATACCGTTGATCCACCGCCTTGGAATACGATTCAAAGGCATTGACCTCACCGGGGTCCATGGGACGGTTGTAAAATACGATCTTTCCCTCGAGCTTTTCCCGGCCCAGGGCCTGCAGCTCCCCAAAGTCCCGTACTTCCACAATTTTGGCCTTGATGCCAAGTGCCGGGGTGGAAACGGATCCACCCAGGGCACAGATGTCCACATTGGTGGTCATTCCCGGTTTGGTTTCAATATAGGCGAACTCCGCTGTGCCCCGGACCCACTTGGGGACCATCACCGGTTGGAGCCACACCCGGTCCAATCCCAGGCTGCCCAATTGTTCCTTGGTGTATTCCACGGCCTGTTGGGCCTGTACGGAACCCGATAGCCTGCCCCCGATCTGATTGGAAAGATGGTTGAGCCAATCATAGGCCTTCCCCTCGGTCAGTGCCCTGTCATATATGGCCTTGATCTGCTTTTGGTCCGCGCTCTGTGAAAATATTGGGGTGCCGACCCATAAAAAGGCCAGTAAGAACACTGTTCTCATTTGGTTTCGTTTTCCAATTCCTGTCTAAAGGTTTCCAATTTAGCCTTTATTTCCTCTGCTGGTTCCGGTTCCTCAATATCTTTGTATTTTTTTAACGCTTCCCATAGGATGGAGGCCACGATGAGCCTTGAGGCGTTTTTGTTGTCCGCCGGGACAATGTACCAGGGGGCGTGTTCCTTTGAAGTTTTTTCCAGGGCCTCTTCATAATATTTTAAATAGTCGTCCCATAGCTTGCGCTCCTTCATGTCCCCGGGGGAAAATTTCCAATTTTTGTCCTCTTCCTCGATCCGGTCCAACAAACGCTGTCGTTGTTCCCCTATGGAGAGATGAAGGTAGAATTTGAAGATCAGGGTCCCATTGTCCGAAATATGCCTCTCAAAGTCATTGATCTGTCGGTACCGCCGTTCCCAAAAGGATGAGTCCACATCCTCGACGGATTCGATTCCGGGCAGCTTTTCGTTGAGAAGGTACTCCGGATGTACCCTGGTGACCAGCACATTTTCGTAATGGGTACGGTTGAATACTGAGAATTTGCCCCGCTCGGGCAGGGCGATATAATGACGCCAAAGATAATCGTGTCTCAGTTCACGGGCGGTGGGTACCTTGAAGCTGTGCACGACCACCCCACGGACATTGAACTCCTTGAAAACCTCCCGGATCAAACTGTCCTTTCCCGAGGTGTCCATACCCTGCAGGCAGACCAGGATGCCATACCTTCCGTGGGCGTACAGGGTATCCTGAAACTCGCTGAGTTTCTTGCGGACCTCCTTCAATTCCTTCTTTAGTTCTTTCTTTGATTTTCCAAAATCCTCGAGGGTGTCCCTTTGGGCAAGTCCAACGGCCCCATCGACCTTATAATCCACAGATTTGATATTTTCCATAAAATGAATATACCCATTTTTTCCACTATTTCATCGACAAACAACTCAAAATCCCAAGCTTTGTGTCCTTTATGGCAAAAGTTCGGTTTTAATCGATATTATACCCATAACAGTCGGACATCGACTATCTTAGTGGCGTTCAAGACGCACAGTCCCAAATCGAAAGCGTTATGAAAAGCAGAAAAATCATCTTGTTGATTGCCTTTATATTGGGCATTATCGGTCTGTGGATGATGGTATCATTGGCTCCTCCAAATGCCTGTGAATACGCCAGTACAAACCTCGAATACATCAAAAGTAAAATCCAGGAGGCCGTGAAGGCCAAGGAGCTGAAAATGGTTCGATACAATGCTTATAAGGCTTTGAACGGTATTGAAAAGACAAGGATAAACTTTGAAGATTGCGGATGCACGGCCACCATGGACCGTATGGAACAAGTCCTCTCCCAACTCAAGATGGCCACCAAGTCGAATTCCTTGGAAGAAACAAAAAACATCCTCGGGCAGGCCATGGAAAACACCATAGTCGGCATGGAGGAACTCCGGGCTTTCAACGGGGAGCATTCAAGTCCCTATGGGGCGGATTTGCTGTACCTGAACACCAAGGAAATGCCCGATGGCCAAAACTGGCTGTTCCGGATCCCGGACGGAAAACTCAAGGAACTGGTGGAGGACAGCCTTATGGAATTTGAAAATTCCCTTGCAAAGGTGATCGCTGAAGTGGACTGCACGGAAGCCCGTCGCTTCATTTCCAAAATATATGAGGATTCCCGAACGATCTTGCTCAATACCGAGCTATCGGATTACA
Source organism: uncultured Allomuricauda sp. (assembly GCA_937911965.1). Lineage (GTDB taxonomy): Bacteria > Bacteroidota > Bacteroidia > Flavobacteriales > Flavobacteriaceae > Flagellimonas. Next base: position 13,109 of record CALDPL010000455.1, read on the forward strand.
AGAAGCAATACCACAACCGGGTAAAGACCCTGACCCTGGCCGCCCTTCACGACCTCGGTGGCTGTACGGGCTAGGGACGGCTCATTTGCTGGCGAAGAGTTTCACATCCTCCTCGGAGACCTCCTTGCCGCCCAATATGATCAAACGTTCCACCACATTGCGGAGCTCCCGTACGTTCCCGGTCCAATCGTAGCCCTGCAACAGTTCAATGGCCTTTTTGGAAAAGGCCTTGGGTGCGGAACCCTGTTCTGTGGAAATCCGCTTGGAAAAATGTTCGATCAACAAGGGAATGTCCCCCCTTCTCTCGTTCAGAGAGGGCACCTGGATCAGGATTACGGCCAGTCTGTGGTACAGGTCTTCCCTGAAACGGCCTTCCTCGATTTCCTTTTTTAAATTTTTGTTGGTGGCTGCCAGCACCCTTACGTCAACCTTGATGTCCTTGTCCGACCCCACTCGGGATATCTTGTTTTCTTGAAGGGCCCGAAGCACCTTTGCCTGGGCCGAAAGGCTCATATCCCCGATCTCATCCAAAAAAATGGTACCCTTGTTGGCGGTTTCAAATTTTCCGGCCCGATCCTTGACCGCGGAGGTAAAGGCACCCTTTACATGGCCAAAAAGTTCACTTTCTATCAATTCCGAAGGAATGGCCGCACAGTTGACCTCCACGAAAGGGGCCGAAGCGCGCTGGCTTTTCTCGTGCAACCAATGGGCCACCAATTCCTTTCCCGTTCCGTTGGACCCTGTTATCAGCACCCTGGCATCGGTGGGGGCCACCTTTTCGATCATATCCTTGATCATGCCGATTTCGGGGCTTTCCCCGATCATTTCATAGTTTTTGGAGACCTTCTTTTTAAGGTTCTTGTTCTCCACGATCAATACTTTCCGGTCCAAGGCATTGCGGACCGTGGTAAGGAGGCGGTTCAGGTCCGGGGGCTTGGATATATAGTCGAATGCCCCTTTTCTCATGGTGTTCACCGCAGTGTCCAGATCCCCGTGCCCGGAAATCATGATAAAAGGAATTTCGGGCTTGATCTTTCCCGCGGCCTCCAAAACCTCCACCCCGTCCATCTTAGGCATTTTTATATCGCAAAGGACCAGATCAAAGTCCTCTTTTTTGATCAGCTCGATTCCCGAGAGACCGTCCTCTGCCTCTTGTACACGATAATCTTCGTTCTCTTCGGCCAAGATCTTGACCAATACCCTTCTGATTGCGGCCTCATCCTCGATGACCAATATCTTTGACATAATTCCTATTTAAAAGAGTCCGATCTTGAACCCCGTCCTAATATAAAAATTTGACTCGTCATTCAATAAAAAAACCTCCCCTCTTTCCAAATTTCTCAATTTTCCTTCCTGCAAAAGGCTCTGCCCCACCATGGCAAAAAAGGTCATCCGCTGCGAAATTCTGTAATTGTATCCAAAGGTGCCCAATAGGGAGGTAAGGGATATCCTCGAGGCCATTTGCCCATCGGCCATGGGTATGTCGTTCTGGAGGTTTATGAAATACCCATCCAAAAAGACCGCCAGTTCCAACACGTGTTTCCCACCGAGGTAGTGTTTGAGATCGGTCCGTGGAACCCCTAGGGAAAAGGACCAATCGGGATGGAACTTTCGGTAATAACTGATCAGGGGAAGGGGCACCGGCAGGCCGGTGGTACTGTTGTAGGTAAGCCCCAATACAATCCTGAAGGGTCTGTCGCCATGGGGGCTCTCTTTCCAAAAAGTGGCCGTGGCATTCATGAAAAAATCACCACCTTCGGCCCCGTGGACAAAATTGGATGCCATTCTAGGGGTCAGGATGGTGACCAGGTTCCAGTTTTCGTTCCATTTCGTGATGAACCCGAGGTTCAGGTCCACGATATGAAATCGGATCAATTCCCCTTTATCGAAGGAGAAATCCTGGGAATACCCCATATCGAATCGGTTGTATTCCATACCGGCCACCAAATAGTCCTTTTTTTCATTGAGCTTGATGGGCAGGTTGAACAGCAGCTTGTAACGCTGGGTCTTGATGCCGGTGTCGTTCTCCGGGATATTGAGATATTCCAACCTGAATATATCGGTGCTCTGCCCCCATCCCCAAGGTCCCATCGACAGGGCCAAGAGCAGCAAGGTTCCCCATGGCCGGGGGCAAATTCCCATTTTTTTTGTCGTTCCCAATAGTGTTGTAGAATACAAGGGGCCGGCCCTCGGTCAATTTGCCGCAAATTTAAACTTTAAACCCAAGCTCCATCACTCTTCCCCATCAATATCGCAGCCATTTGAACATTTCCCTAAAGGTCGGTTTCTTGCCGTACATCAAAATACCGATCCTGTAGATTTTGGCCGCTAGGGATACCGTGCCCCAAAAACTGATGACCAAAAGAAAAATGGACAGCAGAAATTGCCAAAGCGGCACCCCGCCCGCCCCGATCCCCCCCGGCAATCGCATGAGCATGACAATGGGGGAGGTCAAGGGAAAGAGGGAAAAACCCACCGCAATGGGTCCGTGTGGATTGCTGAATACGGAAAAGAACCCAACGTAGATGGCCAACATCAAGGGAAGTATGATCGGAAATATAAACTGTTGTGTATCCGCCTCATTGTCCACTGCCGCCCCTATGGCCGCATAAATGGAGCTATAGATCAGATATCCCAAGATAAAATATATGAAGAACGAACCGATCAACAGGCCCCAGGGGATGGACAGTATTTCCTGGGCGTAGACCATCATCACATTGTCGAGTTGGGTGATTCCGGATACCCCGCCCATAGATCCGATCGGCAGCTCGGGGCTTCCCACGGCCGACTCCATATCGATCCCCAACAATAGGACGGCAAGGAACAACAGGGCCGACGCCGAAACGATCCAAATTGCAAATTGGGTGATTCCGGCAAGGGAAGTACCGATGATCTTGCCCAACATCAATTGAAAGGGCTTGACGGAAGAGATGATCACTTCGATGATCCTACTGGTCTTTTCCTCGATCACACTCCGCATCACAAAACCCCCATATATGATGATGAACATCATGATGGCGTATCCAAACCCGCCACCGATCAAGGCTTTGATCTCATTGATGCCCTTGAGGCTCTTTTCCCCCTCAAAGGTGGAAAGGCCAATTTCAAAGGGCAGTTCCACCTTGGAGAACTGCTGGGGTGAAATCCCCAAACGTTCCAATCGGTCCTGCCGCAACTGCTTTTGAATCATCCCTTCCAGATTCTGGGTCACCATGGTATTGGGGTTGTCCTTGGTATAGAGTTTGATGTCCCGGGCCACTTCTTCCATACTCCCCTTTCCGGGGATGTGCAACAGACCGTAATATTCCATGGAAAGGGTGGAATCCTTGGCGGCCTGTAGGCCCAGGCCTTCCAAGTGCACAAAGGAGATGCTTCCGGAAGAGACCAATCCACCCTCAAAATAACCGCTCTGGTCCAGGACGCATACCACCCGCGTCTCATTGTCGTTGATTTTGGCCAGATAAGCGATCAGGACAATCATTCCCACGATCAAAATGGGACTGAGGATGGTCATGACGATAAAGGAACGGTTCCTTACCTTGGCCAGATATTCCCGTTTGATGATCAAGCCCAGCTTAGTTCCCATGGTCCTTGTTGTTTACGGTTTGGATAAAGATGTCATTGGCCGAGGGAACGGTTTCCTCGAAATGGTTCACATTGCCCCATTGGGAGAGTTCCATCAACAGCTGGGAAGTGTTTGGGGAGGGAAGCTGCACCTTGAGGTCCATTTGGCCGGTTTTGGAATCCATACGGGATGAAATAATGTTGAACCGGCCTGCCATCTCCTGGACCTTTTCTTCCCAATTCCCTTCAGTATGCAGGCCCACCTCAAAGATATTGTTCTTATAGGCCTTCTTTATGTCCGAGAGCCGACCTTCAAGGATCATCTCGGAATTGTGTATCAATGCGATGTACTGGCAGAGTTCCTCCACGGATTCCATGCGGTGGGTGGAGAAGATAATAGTCGCCCCCCGATCCCTCAACCCCAGGATCTCATCCTTGATGATGTTCGCGTTTATGGGATCGAAACCACTGAAAGGTTCATCAAAAATGATCAGCTTGGGTTGGTGCAGGACCGTCACTATGAACTGTATCTTTTGAGCCATCCCCTTGGACAGCTCCTGTATTTTCTTGTTCCACCAATCCCCGATGTCCAGTCGATCGAACCAAAACTTCAGCCGCTCCTTGGCCTCGGACCTGGAAAGTCCCTTGAGCCTGGCCAGATAGAGGGCCTGCTCCCCGACCCTCATGCTCTTGTACAGCCCGCGTTCTTCGGGCAAGTATCCGATATGCGCAATATGCTTGGGGACCAGGGGCTCCCCCATGAAGAAAAGACTGCCGCTGTCCTGACGGGCAATCTGGTTTATGATTCGTATAAATGTGGTCTTCCCGGCCCCATTGGGGCCCAAAAGTCCATAAATGCTGTTCTCTGGGATTTCAAGGGAGATGTTGCTCAAGGCCGATTTGTTTCCGTAGGATTTGGAAACATTTTTGGCCGCAAGGATATGATCCATTCAAACAATTTTTTCAAAGATATGGAATTGCACCCTATCCCCACCCCCTATAAAAACAAAACCCACCCTTAAATAAATTCAAGGATGGGAAAAAAATTGCTATGAAAAAGAAAATTAGATATTGGTCTCCCAACATCAATTCCAAATATACGTTTTTTATTTAAACGGCAAAATGATAATTCTCAACTGAACATATCTTTTACCTTCTCAAAGAATGATTTATCGGATTTTTCAGGTTTGGGCGAAAAATTGTCGTCGCCCTGCATCCGTTCAAAAAAGTCCTTTTGTTCCTTGTTGAGTTCCTTCGGGGTCCACACGTTGATATGGACCAGAAGGTCCCCGCTTCCCCGGCCGTTTAGGTTTGTTATGCCCTTGCCCCGCAAGCGCAGGATTTTCCCGGACTGTATGCCGGGTTCAAGCTTGATTCTGACCTTTCCGCCTACGGCATCGATTTCCTTGGAACTCCCCAGAACGGCTTCCGGTATGCTGATGTACAGGTCGTAGTGCAGGTTGTCCCCTTCCCTTTTCAGGCTATCGTGCTCCAGGGTCTCAATGGCTACCAACAAATCGCCGGGAATCCCGTTCCCGGGTGCCGCATTGCCCTTGCCCGACACCTTCAACTGCATGCCATCCTCGACCCCGGCCGGGATTCTGATCGATACGGTCTCTTCCTCCACCTTGAGTCCGTGGGCATCCGCCCCGGTGGGCCTGTGGTCGATGATCTGCCCGCTGCCCCCACAATTGGAGCAATGGGTGGAAGTCTGCATCCGGCCCAAAATGGTATTGGTGATTTTGGTGATCTGCCCGCTTCCGTTACAATTGGGGCAGGTCTTATAGGTCACCCCCTCGGCCTGGACCTTTCTCCTGACCTTGATTTTCTTTTCCACTCCCTGGGCCACTTCGTCCAGGTTCAGTTTGACGCGGATCCTCAAATTGCTCCCCTTCATCCTGGGTTGGCCTCCACCAAAGCCACCAAAGCCACTGAAGCCTCCTCCAAATGCACTGCCGAAGATATCCCCGAACTGGCTGAAAATGTCCTCCATGTTCATGCCGCCCCCTCCAAATCCGGAGCTTCCGTCAAAGGCCGCATGTCCGTATTGGTCATACCTTGCCCTCTTGTCCGGGTTGCTCAGGACCTCATAGGCCTCGGCCGCCTTCTTGAACATTTCCTCCGCCTTGGCATCCCCTGGATTCTTGTCCGGATGGTACTCGATCGCCTTTTTGCGATAGGCCTTTTTTATTTCGGCCTCGGACGCTCCCTTGGAAATCCCCAATATTTCGTAATAATCCTCCTTCATAAGTATCTTAGTTTCCAACCACTACCTTGGGGTGTCGGATGATGCGATCGCCCAATTTGAACCCCTTTTCCACCACATCCACAATCTTCCCCTTCAACTTTTTGTCAGCTGCCGGAACTTGGGATATGGCATCGTGTACCTCGGCGTCGAAAACATCCCCGCTCTTGACTTCGATCAATTCCAGACCTTTGCCCTTCAAGGCTTCCTTGAGCTTGTTGTTGATCAATTCCACTCCTTTGAGCAGCTCCTTTTCCTTGGTTTTTGAAATTTCGTTCAAGGCACGGTCAAAGTCGTCCAAAACGGGCAAAAGGGCCAACATGACATCCTGTCCCGCGGTCTTGAAGAGCTCTATGCGTTCCTTGGAGGTCCTTTTCTTAAAGTTTTCAAATTCGGCAAAGAGCCTGAGGAACTTATCCTTTTCCTTGGCGAGTTCCCCGCGCAGTTGTTCCTCCTCGCTGACTTCCTCAGCTTGCTTATCCGCTTCAGCGTTTTCCACCTCTTCCCCCTTGGATTCAATATCCTCGGAATCCTGTGCCTTTATCGGCTCGTCCTCAATTTCTTCCACCTTACCCTTATTGCTCATATATCGTCAAATTATATTTCCACATCTCCAAATGGCAAAAGTACTGCCATTTGCACAAAAATGTCAAAATGTCACTACCATTATAATAAAAAAACCCACCCGAGGTGGATTTTAAAACTTTCCGTGCCAATACAAATTCCTAGACCGCTCCATTGTGCAGGGGTTCCCTGGAAAGGTCCCCGTTTTCCCTTCCCGGAGCATGGAGGTGTACCAGGGCCGAACAAATATTGGGGAATTGGAAACTGAACCCTTCCTCCGTGATTTTTTTGCAGCTCACCCGTTGGCTGTCCAACACCAATTGTGCCATACTGCCCAATATGATCCTCAATACGAATCCAGGGACCTTGGGCAACCATAGGGGACGGTCCAATACCCGGGCTAGTTCCTTGGTCATCTTATTGTTGGTGACCGGGTTGGGCGCAACTCCATTGTACACCCCCCTAAGGTTGTTCTCCACCATGAAAACGAACATTTGGGCCAGGTCCCCGATATGGATCCAGGACTGCCACTGCTCCCCGTTGCCAAAAGGGGCACCGATAAGGTTCCTGATGGGAAAGGCCATTCTGGGAAGGGCTCCCCCCTCCATGGAGAGGACCAATCCGGTCCTCAGCTTGGACACATCGATTCCCAGGGGGGTAAAACGATCGGCGGCCGCCTCCCATTGCCGGACCACCTCCCCCAGAAAATCCCGGGCCGTCCCCGGCTCGTCCTCTTCATAGAAACTGCTGGGGGAATCCGGGTAGATTCCAATGGCGGAGGCCGAGACCAGACATTCCACTTGGGAAGTCCCCAGCCGTTCCAATCCATTGGCCAGGCATTCCAGGGCCTCGACCCTGCTCCTCAAGATCTTTTTGCGCCGCAGGGGGGTCCATCGCTTGGCGATGGGGGAGCCGGCCAAGTTGATGATGGCCTGTACCTCCTTAAAGCAGTCCAGATTTATTTCCCCTTTGGCCGGATTCCATAGAAATCCCTGGATTCCCTCTTTGGAAACCAATTTGTCCCTGGACGTGGTCAAATAATTCACAGGGATGCCCTTTGCGTGCAAAACCTCGGTCACGGCCCGGCCAACCAAACCGGTGGCGCCTGTCATCAACACCCTCATACCCTAATTTTGATACAAACTTAAGGGTTTAAAATGCTGTTTATGAGACCTTAATTCAGCTTTAACAGAAAAGGGTATATTTTAAGGAAATTTGTGAAATTGCAGCCTCTGCGCCCCATCCAATTGGGTTTAGGCCTTGGTGGCCCTTAGCATCTCCCTTTTCCCGGGAGGACCGGGAAGTTTTTCTACCGAGAAGCCCACGGCCTGCATGGCCCGTCTGACACTTCCCTTGGCGGCATAGGTGACCAGGACCCCGTTCCTTTGCAGGGCCGCGAATACTTCCTCGGTCCAAAGTTCCGGTTGCACCCTTGCCCCGAAGGCATCAAAATAGATGAGATGGAATCGATCCCGGTCCGCGATTTCCCGAAAGTCCTTTTTTTCCTTGGTCAGGTCAAAGGAAACTGTGACCGCATTCCTTTGATTCCAGGGGGCGGAGTGCATGCCGTGGAAGTTTTCCTCCAATTCAGGGCGGCCCAGGGTGGCGCAATAGTCCAGTTCCACTATATCGTCCAGGGAAACGGGATGGGCCTCCACCCCGACGTAGTCTATTCCAAGGTTCAGCCCCGGAGCCTCCAGAAGGGTGATCAATGCATTGAGCCCTGTCCCGAACCCTATTTCCAGAATGCCGATGTTTCGGTCCCTGAACAGTTTGAGTCCATGGTCCATGAATACGTGTTTGGCTTCACGAACCGCCCCGTGCATGGAGTGGTACTGTTCGTCCCATTCCGAAATCCGGATCGTCTTTGAGCCGTCCGCCGTGGAAACGATCTGACGGTTCAAACTCAATTGCCGATAAGAACGCCGTCGGCCTCGAACCTGAAGGTCCTCTTGGGGGTGGTGATCTGTGCGATCTCCTCTTGGGAAGATCCCGCGTCCTCGGCAAAATGCTGTTGATCCTTTACGGACATCTCTTCGATGAAAGCGGACCCGTTGAGCAACACCTTTTTCCCGGCCACATCCTTGGGCACAAAGAAGGCGTAGTCCTTGAATTTCACAAAGACTTCCTCTTGGGAATCAAGGGTTACCTTGAGCCAGCAGCCTTTTTTGGGACATACTTCGGCGATTTCCCCGATCATCTGGGTCTGTATGGTATCGGTCACGGCCAATCCCTCATAAAGGGCGGAAGTGTTGGCGGTTTTTCCGCTATGTTCGAACTGCTGCCCGTAATAATCTCCGGTAATGGTTTTATCCTTACAGGAATATTGCACCAGGACAACTAATAAAACGACAGCAAAAATGTTAAATATTCTCATAATCCATAAGGTTTAAAAAATTGTATTTCAAGTATCAAAAATTGATTTACAAAACAATCAAAACTAACAATAAATAGCTAATTTTAACATTGCAAATGTAAGCGAAATGGAAACACTGATGAACGATATAAGCATTGAAAGGGCCAAAACTTCCAAAATCGGGGAAGTTGATTTTGACAATCTTTCCTTTGGAAGCGTATTTACCGACCATATGTTGGTCAGCGATTACAGGGAGGGGCGTTGGGACACCCCAAAGATCGTTCCCTACCAACCCATTGTCCTGGACCCATCCGCCAAGATCTTTCACTATGGGCAATCCATTTTCGAGGGCATGAAGGCCTATAAGGATGTCAATGGGAAACCCTGGCTGTTCCGTCCCCTGGAAAATTTCAAGCGCCTGAACCGTTCGGCGGAACGTCTGGCGATTCCCGTACTTCCCCAGGCCCACTTTATGGACGGGCTGCAGGCCCTCATCCGTCTGGAATCCGACTGGGTCCCACAAAGCCCCGGAAGCTCCCTATATATCAGACCCTTTGTCTTCGCCACGGGCAGAGGCTTCCATGCCTCTCCCGCGGACGAATACAAATTCATCATTGCCTGTGCCCCATCCGGAAGTTATTTCGGGGGGAAGGTCAAGGTCTTGATCGAGCAACAATATTCCCGTGCCGCCAATGGCGGGGTTGGTTTTGCCAAGGCCGGGGGAAACTATGCCGGACAGTTCTATCCTACCCAATTGGCAACCCAAAAAGGGTACCAACAGATCATATGGACGGACGACAACACCCATGAATTCATTGAGGAGGCCGGGGCCATGAACGTTTTTGTCCGGATCGGCGACACCCTGTTGACCGCGCCGACAAACGACCGTATCCTGGACGGGGTCACCAGGAAGAGCATTCTGGACATTGCCAAGGACGAGGGCATTGCGACCGAAGTACGCAAAATTTCCGTTCACGAAGTGGTGGAGGCCGCCAAAAATGGCTCCCTAAAGGAAATGTTCGGGGCCGGTACCGCTGCAGTGATATCCCCCATTTCCGGTTTTGGGTTCCAAGGCGAGGATTATGAACTTCCCGAATTCCCCGACAGTTATGCCTCCAGGCTCAAAAAACGGATCACCGACATCCAATACAATCGGGCGGAGGACAAATTCGGGTGGAGACAGGAGGTGGCACTATAGAGCTGGCACTATACCAGTAGTGGACGTCTGCCGCTTTCTCATCGTTCCATAATGGAACGGATATCCGGTTTGAAGTAATTGGGCCCTTTCAGCACTTTTCCATCCTGTCGGTGG
>CALDPL010000456.1 GCA_937911965.1 uncultured Allomuricauda sp.
TTTCTTTAAAATGAAATTTTTTCTAATCCGGCATAAGCTTACCCTCCTTGGTATTTTAGCGGGTGCTGTCACTGGTTATTTTTATTGGAAATGGATTGGTTGTCATTCAGGCAGTTGTGCCATCACTTCCAATCCGATGAACAGCACAATTTATGGTTCGGTCATGGGCGGTTTGTTGTTTTCTATGTTTCAGAAAAGAAAAATCGAAAAAGAGTGAAGTTTCTTGAATGATTTCCGGAACAAACCTGATTATTGAGCTTTTCGCCAAATGGGGTTCTTTATAGCCCAAATAAGTTCTGATACAGTAACAAAAGTAACTTTTGAAGCGAATGAATGCGCGCAACTTTACACCTCATAAAACGATGAATTTTGGAAATACTTAAGCAACCTTGGCCATGGTATATTGCGGGTCCATTAATCGGATTAACGGTTCCCCTACTTTTAATTTTGGGCAATAAATCATTCGGCATCAGCTCTTCGTTGCGTCATCTATGCGCTTCTTGTATCCCGGCGAACATTCCGTTTTTCAAATACGATTGGAAAAAAGAGATGTGGAACTTGTTGTTTGTTTTGGGGATTTTTCTGGGCGGAATCCTAACGGCTGCTTTCCTGTCCAATCCCAATCCGGTTGAAATACATCCCAAATTAGCAGCCGATTTAACGGTTTACGGCATCCATGATTACAGTAATTTGGTTCCTGCGGACTTGTTCAACTGGGAATCGTTATTTACCCTGAGAGGATTTTTATTAATGGTTGTCGGCGGCTTTTTAGTCGGGTTTGGTACGCGTTACGCAGGTGGTTGCACCAGCGGCCATGCGATTATGGGCTTGTCCAATCTCCAATTGCCTTCCTTGATTTCCACGATTAGTTTTATGGTAGGTGGTTTCATTATGGCAAATTTTATTTTACCCATTATTCTTTCAATTTAAAATTATCCAATGCAATCAAATGAAGATTTTGAACTTCGTTCACAGGATGCCGTCTGTATAAATGAAAGTCGGTTGGCGCACAACTGGTACCATCATTTAAAATATTTAATCGTGGGTATTTTATTTGGAATTGTTTTTATAAAGGCCGAAGTGATCAGTTGGTTCCGCATCCAAGAAATGTTTCGATTGGAATCGTTTCACATGTATGGTGTCATCGGTAGCGCGGTTTTGGTTGGAATGGTCTCCATTTTTCTGATTAAAAAATTCAATATCAAAACCATTTATGGCGAACCGATAAGGATTTCACCTAAATCTTTCAACAAAGGCCAAATTTACGGCGGATTGTTGTTTGGGTTTGGTTGGGCGATGACAGGTGCTTGTCCGGGACCGCTTTTTGCACAAATCGGAACAGGAGCAACGGTGATTATTATCACGCTTTTGAGTGCCGTTTCTGGAACTTGGGTCTATGGATTTTTCAGGGAAAAATTGCCCCATTGATTCATAAAAGAAAAAACCTCCCGAAATCAGGAGGTTTTTTAGTTTCAATTAAAAAGTTAAGCGTTGTAAGGCCGAGGTGCCCAACGATTATAGGGTGTCATGTCGAAGTTGTTTACTTCATCCATCGTCAGTCCGAGTGCTTTTGCCACACCTTCCCCGTATTCAGGGTCGGCTTTGTAGCAATTACGGATGTGGCGGATCTGGATGAATTTTTCGGCCCCTCCCACTTGGGCGGCCGTGTTGTCAAACAACAATTGGTGTTTGCCCCTGGATTTGATGATCCGGAAAAGATCGCCGGGCTGGGTGAAATAATCCTCGTCATCGTCCCGGTAATTATGGGCATAGGCCGCTCCGTCGAGCTCCAGGGGCGGTTCCTTGGTTTCTGCCTGCTCATGCCACTCCCCATAACTGTTGGGGTTGTAGTGTATGGTGCTTCCATAGTTTCCGTCCACCCTCATGGCCCCGTCCCTGTGAAAGGCCTGATAGGGGCAGGTAGGTTTGTTGACGGGAATCTGATAGTGGTTTACCCCAAGGCGATAGCGTTGGGCATCCCCATAGGAAAACAGTCTTCCCTGCAACATCTTGTCGGGGGAGAATCCGATTCCAGGTACAATGTTGGTCGGGTTGAAGGCCGCCTGCTCCACATCCTGAAAATAGTTTTCAGGGTTCCTGTTGAGTTCAAATTCCCCGACGGGAATCAGGGGGAAATCCTTCTTGGACCATACCTTGGTCAAATCGAAGGGGTGGAAGCGGTAGGTTTTGGCCTCGGCTTCCGTCATGATCTGGATGTACATTTTCCATTTTGGAAAGTCCTTTCTCTCAATGGCGTCGAACAGGTCCCTTTGGGAGGACTCCCGATCCATGCCGACCACTTTTGCGGCCTCTTCATCCGAAAGGTTCTCGATTCCCTGTTGGGTGATAAAGTGAAACTTGACCCAATGCCTTTGATTGTCCTTGTTGATCAGACTGTAGGTATGGCTTCCAAACCCGTGCATATGACGGTATCCCTTGGGAATTCCACGGTCACTCATCACTATGGTGACCTGGTGCAGGGCCTCGGGCAAAAGGGTCCAGAAATCCCAGTTGGCATTGGCATCCCTCAGGTTGGTCTTTGGATGGCGCTTTACCGCGTGGTTCAGATCGGGAAACTTCATAGGGTCCCGGAAAAAGAAGACGGGGGTGTTGTTCCCCACCAGATCCCAGATACCCTCATCGGTATAGTATTTCATTGCAAAACCACGGATGTCCCGTTCGGCATCAGCGGCGCCCCGTTCCCCGGCCACGGTGGAGAAGCGGGCAAACATTTCGGTTTTCTTCCCTACCTGGGAAAAAATACTGGCCTTGGTGTACTTGGTGATGTCGTGGGTCACGGTAAAAGTTCCAAAAGCCCCGGACCCTTTGGCGTGCATTCTTCGTTCCGGGATCACCTCCCGGTCAAAGTTTGCCATTTTCTCCAGGAACCAAGCGTCCTGCATCAGCATGGGGCCACGGGGGCCTGCGGTCTGAACGTTTTGATTGTCCGCAACCGGGGCACCGGTTTGTCTAGTAAGTTTTGACCCTTTCTTTTCTTCCATATAACTGTATTTATTTGTTTTGATATAAAATTCCCTCAAATCAAATCGATCCGAAATTTACGCATATTTCACGACAATTCCCATGACCGTCGATCCTTTGGAGCCTTTGGCCGGCCCAAAGATCGCTCTGGTCAATTCCATTGGGGATTTATTGCTTTACAAATTGGACCTCGGCAGCGATCTTGACCTCTTCACTGACCAGAACCCCCCCTGTTTCCAGGGCCGTGTTCCAGTTCAGGCCAAAATCATGTCGGTTGATCTTCCCTTCGATGGACAGCCCGGCTTTTTCATTGCCCCAAGGG
>CALDPL010000457.1 GCA_937911965.1 uncultured Allomuricauda sp.
GACAGGAAGCTCTCCTTGGGTGGAAATGTAAATTCCAGCGTTCCATCGGCTTTTAATTGTCCAATGCTAATGGATTTGTCCAGACCCAGGGGCCAGATCGCGATGTCCATCCCTTTCATCCCCTTTAAGGGGTTGACAAGTTTTCCCGTATAGGTCTGGGCACTGCCCAATGCGCAGAGCAATAAGGCGAGGAGTGTAAGTAACTTTTTCATCTATCGGTGTATTGGTATTTCTGTTTCCTTAACTATTGGTTCTATAAAAAACTTTTCAAGGGTTTTTATGCTGTGGTTATTTTTTAGATAATCTTCAAGGTAAGGGTCGTGTGGATGGGTTCCGCATCCCTTTGCGCCGGTTTCATTTCCAAGCGTATTTCATAGGTTCCGGACATCAATTTTCCCTTGTTGCCATTGGCCGCTTTTTGAAGGAGCGGGATAAGATCAAAGGCCTCTACGGGAACGTACATATCCCCCGGTAACCAGGGCCAATCGGACCGCTGGATGGTTCCTATGGTTTTTCCGTTGTGGGCAAGGGTCGTTTTCATCTGGAACAGCACAATGTCCTTGTCCCCCGAGGTATTTTTGAACCGGAACAGGATCTTGTGCTTGCCATCCCTGAAGTTTTTGAAAAGGGATACCGGTTCCTGTGATTTCAATTCGGTGACCTTGTTCCAGCCTTCCACGTTCAATTTTCCAGAAAGGGATTGGCCCATAACCTTGGAAACAGCAAGGCAACACATAAGGGCCAATATATAACGAAAAGATTTCATATGAATTTATATTGATATTTTTCAGGTTTTTGTGCCTCCTTCCGACACAACAGGCCATATCATGCCCGTAATCAATCTAAAACACCTGCCGAACCAAAAATAAAAGTGTTGACAACTTCATTTTCAATTGGGCAGATGCTTCCCTTCAATTTCATTCCACTGCGGTCACGGTGAAGGTATAGGGCGTTGTCCAAGTGTCCGGCAAAGGTTCCCCAAGGTTGAGGTCGGCTGTTTTGCCACCGTTCATAAACGTACGCGCCCGCACATAGTAGGTACCCGCATCAAGTGTGGCTTTGGTGGTCTTAAGGTACAGTGCCCCATCTTCCTTGTCTCCCGGCATACCTGAAATGGGTGTCAACGTGGTCACGATCTCCCCCCCACTTTCCCTATATACATCGAGGTCGATGAAATCATCGGAAGGGCTTTGCAGCAATTGTACCTGCAATCTGGCCGGTTGGAAGAGGACCACTTTGTAATAATCATCCTGTTCTTCCTGGATACCATAGCCCTCATTGTTCTTGTTCGCATAGGCCTCAATGACCTCATCTTTCGGAATGAACTTGGCCTCGTCAAAACTGTCATTGGGTTCATAGCAGTCCATGATGCCCACATATTCCCATGATATTTTATACGATTCCGGATAAACATCCCATGATGGTGATGCATTGTAAAAAGGTCTTGCCATAACGTCATAGGCAATGCCCGGATGCGCCGAAAAGGCCACTTTTCTGGTAAGGGGGGTATCGGTTCCAGCGGACGTACCGTTGATGACGGGAACCTCTTCGCCAGAAACCGAAACAGCTATCCACGGTTGGGAAGGTAGGGGCCCTGTTGATTCCAAGGTAACGATATAATACCCCCCTGCCGGATCCGTCGATGCCGGGAGCAATCCGGGAAACTCATCCTCTTCACCAGCTTCCACCCATAGATCATCCTTTGTCATGGAAAAAGCATCCGGCTCATAAGGTTCACATTCGTGCAGCTCGGCAATGGGAGCAATAAATGTCCTGACCCATTTTTGGACATTGCCCGCACCGGGGCTATTGACACTGATCCTCAAGGTGTCGTCCGAGCCCATTTCCATGAACCCGCTGTAATAATTCTGGTCAGAGCCCAGTTCACCGTGTTCGTAATTGGTTTCCCCGGTGGCCTCAATGTCTTTCCATTTGATGTTGTTTACCTGTAGGCTGGTATTTGCCGGATCGGTCAGCAAGCCCTGATCATTGGTGACCGTGACCTCCATACCGTTGGCATCCGGGTTGTTGCCCCCTACCCTGTACCATTTTCCCTGCAGCGCATCCAGGTTATATTGCGGTTGCGGGTCACCATTCTCCCCGTCGGAGGAACAACTGCCCGCTATCAAGGCCAAGGTGAACAAATACATGATTCTTGTTGTCGTTTTCATAGATATACTAATTAGTGATGTTTCCGTTGTGATAAAAGATGGTATCCCAATAATAGTAATATGGTATCCTTTAAATGTTAAATGGATCAATCCGAAAGGCCCAATAGTTCCTTGACCTCGTCATAGCCCATTTGCTGCCATGCCTTTGCATCCACAAACTCCTTTTCCCCGGCCTTGGCAACAGTTATCTGGGTGCCGGCCGGAATGAGCACATAGCGGATTTTTTTGCCGTTGGACAAGTCTATTAGGGATGGCAGTAGAGGTGTGGAACTAAGGGATTGTAAAGCAAAATAGAACGTATTATAGTTCCCATTTCTTATAAACCAGAAAACCTGATAGTCACCATCACTTCCGATAAAAGGTGTTGGGATTTGATTATACCCATTCTCATTGGTGAAATATACCAGGAATACACCTCCATCGGTCAGCATGTTCCCCAATGAACTATACCCAACGGCATTCAGTATTGGCGCTGGAATATCATACGCTGCTGAATAATAGGAATTTTGACCTAGTATAGTGTCCCATGTTTTCCAATCTATCCAAGTACTTGCCACCACATTGGCCGTGCCCTTGAGGTTGATGGGCGCGCCCCACCCAGAAGCCGACTTGGGACCAAAAAGATCTCCGGATTCTTGGTTGAGGAAGTAATCCCCCTCGGTCCCTTCCCCGGTTGACGGATCGACCGTACCACTGAGAAACTGGCTCCCCGGCGCCCCGGCATCGCCCTGATCGCCTTTTTCCCCTTTCAATTGGAGCGGTGTGCCCCAACCGGAATCGGTTTTGGGCCCGTACAGTTCACTGCCCGCCCCATCTAGGTACATATCGCCGTTATTGCCCAAGGTTTCCGCAGGTGTACCATTGCCAAATAGGATGAGTGCCCCATCCTTACCGGGAATGCCCTGGGGGCCCATGGGGCCTGTTTCCCCGGTTTCACCTTGGGGACCCGTGACGGTTTCCTCACTGCATGACGCAAGGAGCAATAACGCCATATATAAAAATAGGGTATAAAATCGTGTGGTTTTCATGTTGAGGTTTTTTGAAATGTCTATTGAAAACAAACTTAGCCGTTCACACTTCCCCCAAAAACCCTGATTTAGAATTTGGCCCGTCCAACTTAGAATTCGGGAATGGTGTCTTTAGGTACCAAATTCTAGTCCACAATGACCAAACCCTAATTTGTGGTGCAGGGGATGGAATCATTTTATATATTGGGGGAATCGTTGGAGGCCCTGACAACCCGGTCTTTCTGCCGATGCGATTTCAAACATGGAAAAATGAAAAAAATAGCCCCCCTCATTGTTTTTCTCCTTGCGGGGCTGTGTTCCCTTTCGGCCCAGATCAGGGCCGATTCCCTTCCTTCCCGAGTGGACCTTGTGGGCCATCCGGAAGTAAAGGCTTTGCGGAGCACCCGGGAGGAATCCCTTGAGAAAATCTTGAAAACCGATGGTTGGAAAGCGTATGATTCCTCTTTTTCCACCACCCCGGAAACGGCGATCTGGATCAAGTTCCCGCTTGAAAACACCATACCGGACACGCTTAGTACTTACCTCTTTTACAGCGGTTTCCACATGGATTTGTACCTGCAAAATGATGAGGGATTCGAGCATTTTAAAAATGGTTACCTAGTGCCCATGGGTGAACGTTCCGAGCCCAAATGGTATTTTTTCACAGCATTGGAACTATTGCCCTTGCAGCGGTCCCTATGCTATATCCGTATCGCCAATGACTACAAAACGGGCCGTACCAACATGCCGATCTTGTATTCCAGGCCTGACTATTTGGATTTTATGGATGGGGTCAGATCAGAGGAAGCCCCTTCCATTGCCTTTATCTATACCTATATCATTTCACTCGGCTGTATCCTTGTATTTGCATTGGCCTTTTGGTTTCGCTTGCGCAAGCGGGTCTATTTCTATTATCTCGGCTATCTTTTCTTTCAAATTTTATATGCCTTTGCGATATTGCAAGCCACTCTGGCAACGGTAGGGAACCTCGGTATGTATGCACCACTACTTTCCAACACCGCCATAGAAACAGCCCAGTTTACCTTTATAGGTTTTTACATTTTCTTTATCCTTTATTTACTGGAAATCAAAACCTTTGGCCAAAACCTATCAAAGGCTTTGGTGGGTTTGGCCATTCTCTGTTTTACATATGCCCTGCTCAATATAATTCTCATCTTTCATCAAAGTTTGTACAGTGAAACTAGGTCAATGGCATCCTTAATTGTCCGCCTCATTGTCCTGCCACTGAATGTTGCCCTATTCATTTGGATCATACTTAAAGTGAAGCATCCACTCATGAAATATTTTGTGTTGGGGCAGAGCCTGTTTTTTATCGGTGCTCTTGTTTCCTCCTTTATTCACTATAACAAATTGCATCTGGTGCCGGATAGTATGTTCAATTTTCCGCACGCCCAGCACATCGTCTTCCAAGCAGGGCTTCTGGGCGAAGTGTTCTGCTTCTCCATAGCACTTGGGGAAAAGGTGTTCCTCATCCAAAAGGAAAAGGACAGGGCCAGCCAAAAATTGATCGAGCAACTGCAACAGAACCAGATCATGGAGGAAAAGATGCGCAAGGAACTGGACGAGCAGGTACAGCAAAAAACCGAAGAGTTGATCAAGCTCTATTCGGAAATGGAAAAGCAAAAGGAAGAACAGATCAAGAGATCCTTTGCCGAACGTCTCCGTGACATGAAAATGTTGGCCCTGCGCTCCCAGATGAACCCCCATTTCATTTTCAACAGCCTCAATGCCCTCAAAAACCTCGTGATGTTGTCGCGGGAGGAGGATGCCATCCAATACCTGGACAATTTTTCGGTGCTGCTCCGCACCATATTGCAGAACAGCAGCAAAAATACCATTACCGTGGAAGAGGAATTGGAGATGCTGGAACTCTACCTCTCCTTGGAAAAAAGTCGTTTGGGCGAGGATTTCTCCTATACCATCCAGTGTGACTCGCGTGAAGCGCTCTCACAATATACCATCCCCCCCCTGCTGTTGCAGCCCTTTGTGGAAAATGCTATATGGCACGGGCTGCATCCTAGCGGAAAGCCCGAAAAAAAACTTTCGGTCACTTTCGACACCTCACAGCAACTTCAGATCACCATCGAGGACAATGGCGTTGGGCGAAAGGAAAGTGTCAAAGCCAAAAAGACACATCCATCTGCTGGGACACGCATCACCCAGGAGCGATTGTCCCTCTACAACCATATCAGCGAGGCCAAAATGCACCTGAACATTTTAGATCTTGAAAACGACGAGGGCATGCCAGAGGGCACCCGCATAACCATAACTTATAACGGATAACCATGGCCAATATCATTATCATCGATGACGAAATGCACTGCGTGAACGTATTGAAAAACCTCATCACCAAGGTGCATCCCGACTACAAGTTCGCGGGGACGTTCTGCAACTCCATCCAAGGTTTGGAGTATCTTCAAGCCCATACCCCCGATCTTTTGTTCCTGGACATTGAGATGCCCAACCTGAACGGTTTTGCGCTGCTGGACAAAATCCTGCCCATCGATTTTGATATTATTTTCACGACGGCCTATGACCAATATGCCATTCGGGCGTTCCAGTACAGTGCCATCAATTATCTGTTAAAGCCCATCACCGAAAAAAGTATAGTGCAGGCATTGTCAAATTGGGAAAAACGCCGCAAGAAAACCTATCCTGAACAATGGGAACTATTGCGGCACAATCTGAAGGGCACGGTGAAGGACCTGTCCAAGATTGCCCTGCCCACTGGTGCCGGACACCATATTGTTGAGATCAAGGACATTGTGCGCTGCGAATCGGATAACAATTACACCAACTTTTTTTTTGATGATGGAAATAAGCTGCTCATTTGCCGGACGCTGAAGGAAATTGAGGAAATGTTACAGGACTATGGCTTCCAGCGTGTGCACCAATCCCATTTGATCAATCCCCAATTTGTCAAGGGCATTTTGAAAAGGGACGGGGGCACCGTGATGATGAAAGACGATAGGGAAATCCCCGTCTCACGGCAAAAAAGGAATGAAATAAACGGCATCCTGGAGTCCATGTTACGGTTTAAATAAGTTGGAAAATATAGGAAGCGTATTGCCTCTTGAGGGTGTTGGTCCTCTTTATTGACCTACCAATTAAAACCACGCCTAAGATGATATATGATCAAAACGATCTTTTCATTTCCCAACCTAAAAATTACACCCTCTTTGAATCTAAAAACTTCGAATCCAGAATCGTTTCCAAACCACTCATATCTTCACTTATTTTGTTATCCAATACTCTTGCATAAACTTGGGTAGTGGCCAATTTTGTATGTCCCAATATTTTGGAAACCGTCTCTATGGGAACTCCATTACTCAAAGTAATCGTAGTTGCAAAAGTGTGCCTTGCCATATGGAAAGTAACATTTTTTGGAATGTCACATGCATCCGCGATTTCCTTTAAATAACTGTTCAATTTTTGATTGGAGATTCTAGGGAATAGTTTTTCCGGTTCTCGTTTAGGATGATATTGGAATCGCTTAATAATAGATAATGCTGGACCAACCAATGGAAGCTTAAAACTATTCTTCGTTTTCATCCTTTTTGTGCTTATCCAATATTTTCCATCAATGCCAAGTACAAGGTTATCTTCGCTAAGACCCATTATATCACAATAGGAAATACCAGTATAGCAACTAAAAACAAACAAGTCTTTTACTATACGTAACCGTTCAATCCCTGTATGATACTCTTGAATTTTCTGAAGTTCAGGTAAGTTCAAAAACTCCTTTTCCTTTCTTTCCATTCTAATTTTAAACTTTCGAAATGGGTCTTTATCAATCCATTCATTATCAACGGCCATTCTAATCATTTTTCGTAGACGTTGAATATGCTTCATTGCACCATTGTTTGAAAGGTTAGCGTGATGATTTATGGGATGTAGTTTGCGTAAATATGTTTCAAATCCAACTATAAATTGGTGATTAAGTTGTGATAGTCTGTAGTCATCACATTTATATTGTTGTTTGTTATACTTCAACAGGTACTTCTGACATGTCTTGTAATGACTAAGAGTAGCCTTGCAAAGACTATGTGCATTGTGTGTGTTGTGATACTCAAACAAACCCTTTAAAGTAACTTCGCTCACATCTTCCCCAAAATAGTGCGCCTTGACCATCTGTGGAGTGATATGGGACGTTCTAGACCGAAGTTCACGATAGCATTGAAAAAGTTCTGTTTCAACTTCCATCAGATAAGTATTGATTTCCTGAGCTTCTTTTGTTCGCCCCAGAACCTTCGACCCCTTACTGTCCCATATCTCTTTCGGGATGTTTGCCCTTTGCGAATCAACGGTGATTCGGGCATAAATCTTTGCGTTGCCGTCATTTCTTCGGGAAGTCCTTATCCAGAAACTGATTGAAAATGTAGTCCGGGTTCTCATAGGTTTTGTGTTAAATTGAACGATAATTACCTACGAAAGTCAAATACTAAGTGATTGTAATATAGTTAATTACAAGCTTATTCGGTTAACACTTTGAAGAAAAAAATTTACTAACCGAATTACAAACCAAAACATACCATTTCAAACCAATTCAAATGGGGCTCCTAAAACATTAAAGCCTTGCAAATCAATAAGATATGCAAGGCTTTGTTTTTATTTGAACTCTTAAAGTGATCGCGGCAGGATTCGAACCTGCGACCGTCTGCTTAGAAGGCAGATGCTCTATCCAGCTGAGCTACGCGACCCGGGTTTGCGGGTGCAAAGA
>CALDPL010000458.1 GCA_937911965.1 uncultured Allomuricauda sp.
GTCAAAGAAATTCTCGAAAAAACAAAAAATGAACATTATTCCGCTCGACATTGGTGTTATGCTTTCCAAGTCGGGACAGAGCAAATTCACTATCGTGCCAACGATGATGGAGAACCCAGTGGAAGTGCAGGCTTGCCCATTTACGGACAAATTCAGGCCTTTGGGGTGACCAATGTACTGGTGACCGTGACCCGGGTGTTCGGAGGAACCAAATTGGGGGTCGGGGGCCTGGTACAAGCCTATAGGACGGCCGCACAAATGGCCCTGGAGCAGGCCCAGATCGTGGAAAGGACGATCGAGACCCATTTCGAGTTGAAATTCAACTATCCGCTCATGGACCGGGTGATGAGGATCGTCAAGCAGAAAAACCTGAAGGTACTTTCCCAAAAAATGGAACTGGACTGCCAATTGGCCCTTTCCGTACGTCTGGGCGAGGCCGAGCAGGTCCTCGAACTCTTCGAGGAACTCAGGGAGGTCGACATCAAGACCTTGGGTCAATCCAATTTTTCCAAGATATAATCCGGGCATTTAATCGGTTTTCCGGTGGCCTTGTCCATAAAGGCCAGAACGGTATGCGCCGTTGCCAAAAGTTCCCCTTCCCCATTGAGAAGTCGGTAATCAAATGCGATCCGGACCATGGGCTTGGAGGCCAATCGGGTCTCTACGGTGAGCAGATCGTCGTAGAGAGCAGATTTTTTATAGTCGATGTGTAGGGATATTACAGGCAACATTACCCCATTGTCCTCCATGCTCCTGTAGGTAATGCCAAGGGCCCTCAACCACTCCACCCTGCCCAACTCCATGTACTGTGCATAGTTGCCGTGATAGACCACTCCCATTTGGTCTGTTTCGGCATATCGGACCCGAAAAGAAAACGAATTTAACGCCATAGTCTGACTTAAAAATTATATATTTAAAGGCTTGGTCAACATTCCGGCAACATGCGAAAAAAAAACCAAACATTCAAAGTCAAAATGATTTTTTTATTCAAAGATTTGTTCACATATTTGTCGCATCCAATAGCATCTGAGATACCTGCGGATGCTGCATCATAAGTGTTATAGCTAACCAACAAAAAACAAGGAAAAACTTCTATGAGTGTCACTGCTAATTCCGTATGGGACAACTGTTTGGCTTTTATCAAGGATAACATCCAACCGCAGGCATTCAAGACTTGGTTTGAGCCTATAAAGCCCATCAAATTATCCGACAAGGCACTAAGTATCCAAGTCCCCAGCAAGTTTTTCTACGAATGGTTGGAGGAGCATTATGTCAAGCTGCTCAAGGTGGCATTGACCCGTGAGTTGGGCAGCAATGCA
>CALDPL010000459.1 GCA_937911965.1 uncultured Allomuricauda sp.
AACCATGGCTTGCCGGGAGTCGGACATGGGCCCAAAATCGGACAGAAAGCCATATCGGGGAAATTTGGTCCAATCGGAGGACACATCCACGGCCACTGTTCCCAGGATGGTCTCCGTTCCATCCCCCCGATCCAGGAGTTCGACCATATAACCCCTAAAGTCCTCTGCAGGGGGGTCCCAGGTCCAATTCGTGGAGCTCAAGGACTCCTCCCCGATGGTCTTTCCCAAAGACTTGTACCGTACCAGGGTATTGGGCCGAAGTTCGGATATACTGAAATGCACCTCTTCCCCTGGTTGGTATTTCGCCCTGTCCTTTTTAAGATCCAATTGTTCCCTGTAATCTACCTTTTGCCCCACCACATCCCTCCGCAGGGGCGTTGGGTCCTCATCACCGCAGCTTACCGATCCCAGGACCATGAGCAACAAGGCGAAGATCCACTTCAACATTTTTCCAAATCCAAGGGCCTGACGTTGTCTCATCTATTGTTTTGTAATGTTCATCGTACCCGCGTCCAGATCGATACGGATCTCGTAATTTCCGGCTTCTCCCTCCTTTAATTTCCATTTGTTGTCCGGGCCTTCACATCCCACGGTCAATATATAGGAGGTGTTGAGAATGGATTGGCCATTGGTGGCCGAATTGATCCAATCCCCATCACACCAATTGCCGGTGTATTTGGAGAATTTGAACTCGCCCAGGGGATTGTCGGCTCCAAGGGGCCCATTGAACACATATTCCCCTCCGCCGAGGTATTGCATGGGTTCGGGATTGCCAATGTTCCAACCATTGGGACCCCCATCCCCAACTATGTACAGGGAGATGGGATTGAATTCAACCGTATTGTTCTTGGTGTTGACCACGACCTTATAGCGTCCCTTGGTATCCTCGTCCACGATCCATCGGGTATCGTTGTCACAGCCTGAATTCTGGTTCACTTCTCCATTGACCAGGGCATGGTTGTCCGTCATTGGCCTGTACCACTCCCCACACCAGTCCCCCAAGGGTCCGGCAAATATTTTGAAGTTGCCCGGATTGAGCAAGCCTTCATAGGAAAACACAAAGGGATCACCGGCACTTTGCACCAAGGCCACCGGGGAATCAATGTTCCAACCGCTTTCCGTGGCATCCCCCACGATCCATAGGTCGGTGTATGGGGGATCTACCGCCTCGGCAGCTACGATCTCAACCTTAATTTCAAGATTGAGCAAATCCACGGTGATCTTATAGTTTTCCTCAAGGCCCAGTTCAGTGGTTATGCTCCATTGAAGGTCTTCCCCACTGCCTCCTTCATTGTACACGATCTTGCCCGGGTCGGTGGGATCCATGGTATAAAAATCCTGGCACCAACAGCCTTCTTGGCTAACGGCGAACTTATAATTGCCCAGGCCAAGTTTTCCTTCATAGACAAAGACGCCCCTACGATCGGTGGAGCTCCGCAGCGGACTCGCACTTCCAATGTTCCACCCATTGGGGGTCGCATCGCCCACTATGAACAATTCCTGGCTCACCGGCTTGAAGGGAGTGACCGTGAAATCGGCTGTCGCCACTTGGTCGGCCACACTTTCATGGGAAACCCGGGCTGTCAATCTGAGCCGCAACCCATAGGCCTCCCCGGCATGGAGGCCATGGTCCAACAAAATGCCGTTGAGATCCCCTTGGGCGATCTTGAAGGTGAAGGTGTTTTTGGTCTGGGCCAAAAAAGTGGCGATCGGATCCGAAAAGTCCCCGGATGCCAGATCCAGTTCCAGGGTATAGGCTATGGCCGCCCCTGTTTTTCGGTTGGTCCCTGTGGACCAATTGAAGTCCAAGGTCGATTCAAAGGTGGATTCCCTGAGTTCGAGTTCTGTGACCGATGTGCTGAGTTCCAAGGTATCCTCCGCATTGAGGGCAGGGTCCGAGAGGTCTTCCTCACAAGAGGAAAATGAAATCAACAATCCGATAAAAAGAAGGATTCCAGCGTATTTCAGTATGGTTTTTTCCATGGTTGTCGTATTAGTGGCCCGGGTTTTGGGTCAGGTTGGGATTTCTATCGATTTCAATCTGCGGGATCGGAAAGAGCAAATGCTTCTCCGCGGCATTGCTTTTTCCAATGCCGTGCAAAAAATCAAGGCCGTACTGTCCCCCTTCCACACGGATCAGGTCAAACCAACGCTGTCCTTCAAAGGCCAGTTCGATCCGGCGCTCCTTGAGTACGGCTTTGCGAAATTCCTCCTTGCCCAAGCCACTGGGGAGCCCATCCAAATTGGCCCGATCCCTTACTTGGTTCAAAGGAATCAGAGCCTCTGCGGTCCTTCCCAGTTCATTGAGGGCCTCCGCCCTCATCAACAATACATCCGCATAACGGAGCACCGGAAAGTTCATGGGACTGTTGTCATAACTCGATATCACGCTCAAGGGCACCAGGAATTTCCTGACGTTGTAACCCGTATAGGAGTATTCTCCCTTATAGGCCTTGCCATCAAAATTCGGGCAACCTTCATAGAAAACCGTGACATCCTTTCTCAGGTCCCCGGTTTCGTAGAGGTCCATAAACTCTTGGGTGGGTTGGTTCCAGCCATATCCCCCGCCCACAAAGTTGGCACCATTGGGCCCCATAAAGGGACTGGTCCAGGAGGATTGGTTTTCATTGGACCAGAAATCAAAACCGCCATCCGAAGCGTACTGGACTTCAAAGATGGACTCCATTGAGTTTTCATTTTCAATGTTGAAATTGTCGAAATAGTCTTCATTGAGGCCATATCCCATACCTTCGAGCAGCCCGGTCAGGCGTACCACCTCCTGGTAATTGCCCAGGGTAAGTTGCACCTTGGCCAAGATACCGCAGGCGGCCCCTTTGGACGCCCTTCCAATATCCTGTGGGCCATAGGAGGACTTTGGGGGCAAAAGCTCCATGGCCTTGGTCAAATCCTCTATGATCAGTTCATAGACCTCGGCCACCGGATCTCTTGGAGGGAAAAGGTCATCGTCGGAACTCGTGGGTGCGGTCACCAAGGGAAGGTCCCCAAAGTAACGCACCAAAATAAAGTAGTAGTGTGCCCTTAAAAAATGGGCCTCTCCCAAAGACCTGTTTTTGATTGCCTCATCGATATTGAGACTTGGTGCGGTCTCCAATACAATATTGGACATCAGGATTCCCGGCCAGGGACCGCGCCACAGGTCCAATACCCCGGCATTGTCCGGTTGGGTAATGAAGTTTGCCATGTCCTGGGTCTCGATTCCATCGGTGCCCCCTCCGGCACCCACAATGCTGTTGCCTGCCATGATGTCCGAGGTCCACATTCTCATATTGTAAAGCTTGGGCCATTGCAGGGGTTGGTATGCCCCATTGACCACGGTGATCAATTCCTCGGCCGTTTGTGGATAATTTTCAGTGTTGATGGTATCCAGGGGCTGTTTGTCCAAAAAGTCTTCAGTGCATGAACTGACCACCACAAGGAGGGTCAGCGCAATTGTATATATTTTGTTTTTCATAGTCATAGTTTTAAAATCCCAGGGTTGTTCCAATGGTAATGGTTCGCATCAAAGGGTAGATGTTATTGTCTATCCCGTTGGGGCCCACCTCAGGGTCAAAACCCGAATAGTTGGTCAGGGTGAATAGGTTCTGCCCGGACAAATAGATTTTGACCGAGTCGAAAAATGGCTTTTTGATTTTTTCCATGGGCACCCGATACGTTAGGCCCACGCTTTTGAGCCTGATATAGGACCCATCCTCTATATAGCGGGTGGATTGTCTGTTGTTGTTGTTCGGGTTGCCAAATACCGCCCTGGGCATGAAATTGCTGCTTCCCGGACCCCGCCACCGGTCCAGGACATCGGTCGATTGGTTGGTGGTGACCGACATATTCTCGGTGTACAGTCTATTGGCATTGAAGATATCGTTGCCCTGTACCCCTTGGAGGAACAGGTTGAATTCAAAATTGCCAAAGCTCAGGGTATTGTTCAGGGAGAAGGTGAACTCCGGGTTGGGGTCGCCGATAAAGGTCCGGTCATTGTCGTTGATGACCCCATCGCTGTTGAGGTCCCTGAACCTGATGTCCCCGGCCGCCGTACTGGTGGCGGGATCGCTCCCCGGCACCTGTACTGCATGGGAATCCACCTCCGCCTGGGTTTGGAAGAGGCCGTCGTGCACGAAGCCGTGGAAGACATTGATGGGATAGCCCGGCTGTATCCTGGCCAGGGTATAGTTCAGTCCCAATCCCCCTGTGGTCAAAGGGGTATCACTGTTTATATCGATGACCTCGTTGTGGTTGTAAGCGAAGACCAGATCGGTGGACCACTTTAAGTTTTCCCGATCGATATTGTGGGTGGTCAGTACCAGTTCCACACCTTTGTTCCTAATTTTCCCAGCGTTGATATAGGGGACGTACACATCGGAATACCCGGAGGTCACCGGTACGGTCTGTGGTACGAGCATATCCTCGGTATTTTTCACATATCCATCCAGGGTCAGGTCCAAAAAGTTGTTGAACAGGCTCGCATCCAGCCCGACGTTGAACTGCTCCTGGGATTCCCATTGCACATTGGAATTGGGAAGCACCGTGGGTACTGCCGCGGTCACAAAGTTCCCGTTGAAATTGTAGAGGTTGGTATTGTAGGCGGAGGCAAAGGAATAGTTCCCGATATTTTGGTTGCCGGTAATGCCATAGCCCAACCTCAGCTTAAGTTCGTTTACGGTTTCGGAATCCGTAAGAAATCCCTCCTCCGATATTCTCCAGGCCAAGGAGGCCGAGGGGAAGGTGCCGTATTTGTTCCCTTCCCCAAAACGGGAGGACCCGTCCCTTCGGATGGTGGCGGTCAGGTAATATTTGTTCCTGAAATCAAATTGTCCCCTTGCAAAATAGGAAAAGATGGACCATTCGGAACCCGTACCGTCAATGGTGGGCTGCAACAGCCCGTTGTTCAGGGTCTGGGTACTCTCACTGCTGAATCCCTGTACCGAACCGCTGATGAACTTATAGGTGTTTTCTTGGGCCCCGGTACCGACCACCACGGTTATGGAACTGCCCCGGTTGAATTCTTTGGAAAAGGTCAGGGTATTGTCCCAGACCATGGTCAGGCTTTTATGGGAGGCCTCCCCCAGATAGGCATTGGGGGCTATGTCCGAATCCCAGCTGTAAGAAGGGGCCCAGGTTCGGGTATCCCAGAAATTGGTCTCCACCCCGAAAAGCGTCTTGAACTTAAAGTTCCGAAAAAAACTGAGTTCCCCAAAAATATTGCCCTGTAGGTTGTATCCCTTGATGCTGTTCTCCACTATATTGGATTTTCCAATGGGGTTTTCCACATCCCCGGCATAAAGGGCCTGTCCGATGGGTCCCGAATACATCCCGTTCTCCCTATAAATGGGCTGGGTGGGCAGGGAGAGGATGGCATTCTGCATGTTGTTGTCCCCATTCTCCTTGATGTCGTAATTGAGCTTGACGCTGTTCCCGAATTTTATGTGCTCGTTGATCTTAGTGTCCGAATTGAACTGTGCGATATAGCGTTTGAAACCGGAATTGATCACCACTCCCTTTTGGTCGAAAACGTTGAGGGAGGTATAGAGATTTGAGCGTTCGTTTCCCTGGGTATAGGACAGGGTGAGGTTGCCCATATGCCCGGACCCCATAAAGGCATCCAGCCAATCGGTGCCCACTCCCAGGGAAGCTGGGTCCGAAAAGGCGGGATTTGGCACCATGCCCCCTGCACTGAGCATTTCATTGCTGAGCTGGGCGAATTGTTCGGCGTTGAGCAGATCTATGACCTTGGTGGGGTGCTGAATGGCCGTAAAGACATCGATTTCGAGGCTTCCCTTGCCCTGCCTCCCCCTTTTGGTGGTGATGATCACGACCCCATTGGATCCCCTGGACCCATAAATGGCCGTCGCGGATGCGTCCTTGAGAACGCTCAGGGATTCCACATCCTTCATATTGATTTGGTTGAGTCCCCCGTTGAGCGGCATTCCATCCACCACGATCAAGGGATCGTTGTTTCCTATGGTCCCGGTACCCCTGATCCTGAAGACCGGATTGTTGCCAGGCTGTCCGGAGGTGTGGACGGTGACCCCTGCCGCCTTTCCTTGGATGGCATCTCCGATATTGGAGGCCGGCCGGGACTGCAGTTCATCGAGCTGCACCGAGGCAACGGATCCGGTAAGGTCCTTTTGACGGGCCTGTCCATAACCGATGATGACCACTTCATCCAGGTGGGCCACGTCCCCTTGGAGTACCACCGAGGAAACCTCTTGGCCCGGCCCGATGCGTTTGGTCGTGAATCCTATATAGGAAAACAAAAGGGCGTGGCCGGTATCTTCCAGGAAGATCTCAAAATTCCCGTCGAAATCCGTGACCACCCCGTTCAGGGTCCCCTCTTCGACCACATTGGCCCCGGCCAGAGGCAGGCCGGACTGATCGATCACCTTTCCGCTCAGGATATTGGAAGGGTGTTGCTGTCCGATAATGGATAGGGGAACGGTCAAAAAAATTAGGAGGAAGCACCACCTTTTCAGCAGTGGCCCAAGGATGGGTTCTTTGTTCATTTTTCGTCAGTTTAGTTAATTCGAGCGGAACCAAGAGTGAATTGGACCGATCACATTTCCAAATGAACAAAATAATGTCGCCCAAATCCGGGCTTCAAAAAACCGTATAGATAAAATTCAAGGAATCACTCCGAGTTATATTTATATTGTACTGGATATATTTACTTTACAAAATTTCACAAGAATATTTCATATAGAAAATGTTGGGTGATATTCTTATGAAATGGTGAACTATTTGAAATTTTCAGGGGCTGATCGTAGTGTTTTCGATCAATTGCCGATCAAATTCCGTATTGTTTACAATCGAATTGTTGCGGACCTTGGTTTTGTACATGTATACCGAGTTCACGGAATACCCCAGGATTTGGGCAATCTTTTCATTGTGGCGCACTCCAAGACGCAATAGGGCATAAATTCTCAATTCCTTGTTGAGGATCTGGTCCTTTTTAAGCTTTACCTCATGGCCTTCCTTCATCAGGGCATTGAATTCATCGATAAAGTTCGGGAACAGATTGATGAAGGCCGTATCGAAATTGGCGAGCAGTTTTCCCTTTTCCCTTTTCGGGTCGTATCTGGTCAATCTATAACCGGCCCTTTCATGTTCCCCAAGGGCCAGGTCGTTTTCTATTTCCGAGGTCAGGTCATTGAACTTTTCAAAGACATTGTCGTATTCGGTAAAGAAAAAGCCCAGATACTCTTCTTTGATCTTGTTGGCCTCCATCAACTGTCCGTTGATCTCGACGATTTCCTCGTTCCGTTCCTTGAGTTCCAAGTTGACCGAAATCAGTTCTTCATGGGTTTCCTTGAGCTTGGAATGGGAGGCCGCGATGATGCTCCTTGTTTTTTGCAGCCTTTTGTATTGGAAAAGGATGATGGCGATCAAAAGGCCCAGGGCCACGACTAGACCTACTGCCCCGAGGTATTGCCAGTACAACCGGTTCCGCTCCTTTTCAATATTGCTGACGATCGCATCCCCGATCAAGGGAAGGATGTCCCCTACCTGTAGTTTCCTTTGTTGGGCCCCATAAAAGTGGGCGTCCGCATATGCCTTTTCAATCAGTTTTGAGGCCAATTCAAGTTCCCGTTCCTTGAACAAAAGTTCCGACAAGCGGATTATGGCCAGGGATTCCTTGGTGGAGGTCCTGATATCGGCCAAGGCAGCGCCCAAGTAATGGATCTCGGCTTTTTCGACATTTCCCTGGATATTGTGGATCTCCCCCAGAACGTAATGGGTCAGCGCCTGATCTCGAAGGTCCAATTCTCCTTCCAACAATCGGCCCAGATCCGCCTTTGCCACCTCCAGATCTCCGGCCTCGTATAGGTTGAAGGCAAGCACGAATTGGTCAAAAAAACCGCCATCGGAATCGTCGGGTTGTGCCTTTTCCCGATTTTCACGGGCCAATTGGTTGTATATTTTACTGAAACTCGGCAGGTTGCTGTATTCTGCCAGGTCCCCATAGCACCTTCCGTACAGCCCGTAGTACATGGATAAGTCTTCCTTTGCAAGTTTTTCTATTTCAATTTGGCCCAGAAAATCAAGGCCCTCCTTGTACATCCCCACGGCAATGCAGATATCGGACAAATTGATAAAGGCCTTCTGCTTTAAGGCTTCATCACCCAACTTGACCGAGAGGTCACGCATTCTCAAGGCGTACTGATAGGCTGAATCGCTTTTGAATATCTTGTAGAGATCGAACAACTGCTGCTGCAGGCCAAATTTGGCCCTGTATTGGTCCTCGTCCAAAAGATCCATGTTCGCCTTGACATTTTGGATGTTCCGCATCTTTATGCCATCGTAGACGTGGGCTGAATCCATGGCCTGTTTCAATTCATTGAACCTGTGGTCATCCTGGGCCATAAGGGTGCCAAACAGGAGCAGACAGAAAAGGGTGGTCGCATTTTTATAAATTCCCATACTTGTAATGGATTATACCCTTGAAATATACGACCAAAATCGAATAGGCCACCGGACCGCTTCAATTCCCAGGGGAAGGTCCCAAAAACATAAATGATTGCATTTTACACAATACCGCAATGGCAAGGTTTTACAATTGTTTATATTTAGTGTCCAAGGGATAAGACCGATCACCATGTACAAACCACTGTTATTCTTCTTTCTCATTATGGGATTACAAAATACGTTTGCCCAATCCGAACAAAACAAGCTATGGAACCAGGTGGAACAACTGGAGCTCAAGGGCAAGACCAGGAGTGCTTCCGAACTGGTTGACAAAATTCTGGACAAGGCAACCCATGAAAAGGATGGGGACCAAATTGTAAAAGCGTTTATATACCAATCCAAATTTGCCCTTTTATTGGAGGAGGATGCACAGAAAAAGATCCTTGGTGAGCTTGAGGGATATATCGATTCTTCGGAGTTTCCCACCACCTCCCTGCTCCAATCCATACATGCTGGTTTTCTGGAACAGTACCTTGACCACAATCGATATAAGATTCGTGGAAGGACCCAAACCCCGGAGAATCCAATTCCATCAAACTTTGAACAATGGGACATCAACACCTTGGTCTGCCAGATATCCAAACGCTACGAAGCCTCCCTTGTGGATTCGGAAGGCCTTAAGAGAATCCCCATCGATAACCATGTCGCCCTGCTCACCCACAGTCAAACATCCATAAAATACCGGCCGACCCTATATGACTTTCTGATGCACAGGGCACTGGACTTTCACAAAAAAGAACAGTGGGATGTCGACAGGCCTTCGGAACGATTTTTCTTGGTCGATCCCGTAATTTTCGGTTCCACCGAAGAGTTCGCAGGGGAAGCCTTTGAAACCCGTGACAGTCTGTTCTCCCACCAAAGGGCCCTGAAGCTGTATCAAGCCTTGGAAAACCATCACAAGGATTTGGACCCTGCGCCATATATTGATATCGTGCTCGAGAGGTTGAGGTTTTCAAGAGACAATTCCCCTTTGGAAAATGCGGAGGGTCTGTACCTCCAAGCTCTGGAAAATCTAGATGAAAAATACGGAGATCTGGAAGTCTCCGGACCGATCGCCCATGAAATCGCCAACAGTCTGTACCGGGCCAGTCAAAAACACAATGCAAAAAACGACCCGCATCTCAAGGACAATAGGGT
>CALDPL010000460.1 GCA_937911965.1 uncultured Allomuricauda sp.
AGTTCCTCAGGGCCTCGGCAAGGAAAATGGTTTGCACAGTAAGGTCCGGGTATTTAAAGTATGCTTTCACTTCCTCAAGATTGTTAATGGCCAGTTCTCCCTTTTCATCCTTAGTAAACCGGATTCTTCTCATAAGAGGTTTGGAGAAGGCTTCCAGGACCGCATCATATTCCCTTAAGTTATTGACCATATGTGCCGATACGGGGATGATAACATCCTTTCCCACAAAACCGTCCCTTGTCAAGAAATCGTGTATCAGAAAACGGTGAATCCGTCCGTTACCGTCCAAAAAAGGATGAATAAAAACAAATCCGAAAGATATGATTGCCGCCCGTATTACCGGGGAAAGTTCTCTGGTCTTTTGTTCTGCAAGCGCCAATCCCTTCATCATAGGATGTACCATTTCGGGATGGGGGCATATATAATGATAAATCTCTTCAAGACGGTAATTACTCTGTCCTATATAATTCTGAAAATCACGGTAACCATTTTGCTTATACCTCGGATCTACAATTGCATTTTGGAGCAATGTAAGATATTCTTCTTCCAAAACCTGATCTACCGATTCTTTACCAGCCTCATAAAGTAAGTTGACAAACTTATTTATTCTGTCAAGAGTCGGTTTTTCACTTTCTATTTCAAATGAGGATTTGGTTTCTTTCCGATATAGGAATTGTGTTGCCCTGTTAAAAATTTCCGGAGTATATTCGACTTTCAGGGTTTCTACTTCCTTTAGGTAATCAGTCTGTAAAAGTTCCGTTAGAGATGTATTTCGACGTATGATAGGGCAAAAATCCGGTCCTCCTGGAAGGTTGCCGTTTATCCGCCATCTGCTATCCTTTTGAATACTGCCGGTAATATATTTATTGTTGTCCAGCAGGTCAACATAGTTTCCTTTTATTAGAGGATTTACCTTCAGCCGGTTTCCGGTCAACCATTCAAACAAAAAGCCAATTTTTCTGGAATAACGACCTGATGGCTTTTTGAGGATGTACGCGATGAGATCATCCACATCCGTTCTCTTGAATACGGCATGGATAAAGTCCAGGTTTAAGTCGTCGTATTTTAATCCAAATTCAATATGGGCCAATACGCTGTCCTCCGAAGGCGCATATTTTGGACCATATGTTTCATCAATGCCCCCGTCTATGGCAACCTCGACCATCTCTCTAGCACCAATATAGGAACGATGGCAACCGGTACTGGTTGAGTCCAAAATGCCGTACCAACCATTGAAAACCTGCTGTCTGATGGCTCATTATTTGCAGTAAATTCTATATATTGACTGTAAAAGCATTAAAAATTATGTCATTTGCAGTAAAATGATTATTTTTTGTTCCAGCCGCTTATTCCTCCCTTATGTGCAGTAATTTAATTTTTACTGCAGTAAAACAATTATATCACATTACAATTGCAGTAACTTTTATATGATAATTTCATTTTCCAAATTTATCCCGCACAAGATGCAGCACATCCGGGGTCATTTTAATCTGTTCAATTTCAGATTTGACTTCCTGGGCAATAACACGTTTCACCTCGCCGTAAATGGCCTCCATTTTTCTTTTCATCCGGTTTTCGACCAAGGGGTCATCGTGGGGACCTCACTTTGCCATCAGTAAATGTAGGACCGACCCCCCATGTCAATGGTCGGGAATTGTCAGCTCAATTAATGGACCCTGACCCCCCGATCAACTGTCCTGAATGGCATGAACGGAAAAAGCCGGGACCTTGTTCCCGGCTTTTCACATGATTCTGGGTTGGGTGACCTAGGTCTTACCCTTTCAGGCTTTCGTCGATCAGTTTGGCCCAACGCTCCATGGACTGTAATTCCCCACTGAGTTGATAACTTTCATGATCGTTGTAAAACTCTAGGATGATTTCGGGCTTGTCTTTATCCTTGGGTGCAAATTGAAGCCCCAGCCTTTCAATGATCCGGTCTCCGGCCACATTGCTTCCATGGTTCAAGGGCCTACAGGATTTTACCTCCAAAAGGACCACGGTCTGTTCTTCGACCCTGTCCTTATATTTCTTGTGGAAGAAGACGAAACGATGCTCGGGATCTATGCCGATGGCGTAATTTCCACAGAACTCACTTTCGCCGATCTTGGTATTGTACCGATCGGACATGGCCGAAATGCTGGCCATTAATTTCTTTCGTTTTCTTTTTCTGCTCCTGATGGTCAGGACAAAGGGCAGTGCAAACACGCCCACTGAAATAAGACCCACCAATAGGGTCCCCAAATCTATATTCATTGTTCGGTCTTTTATGATTATTGAATTTTGGATGGGTTGGGGCATTGGTCATACCAAGGCCAAAGGGTCCCAAGCGGACCCCTTCCCAAAGGATTCATATGCATAAAAGTTCTACAAAAAGCTGTGAAAGGGAAAGATAAGTTTGGCCTGCTTTAGCCGCAACAGTAAATTGATCCAATCGCCATTATATTGACGGTCCGTGGCACGTAAGAGCAAGTCATGTGATAGTTGCACCACGGGCTTCCCAAGGAAGGCAAGGACCGGAGTCGGCATTTCACCGATCTTGGAATAGGAATTTTCATCTTGGGGGATGTGATGGAACATGCTGCTCTTGGCAGCAGAAAAATAGGTGCCCTCGGAATAGTGTTCCAACGTGGAAGAATGCAATGACCTACCCGCGACCCCGATCCCACAACAATAGATCGAGACCAAGAGCAATGCCCCCAATATCCTATATGGCCTGTTCACATCCCAAAGATAGCCCAATTGGTGGTTATTTGACGGACCGACCAAAAAATTAAATTGGGGAGATCTCCACAAAATCCCCGATATTTGAAAAAATGAAACCCAACAACATTCACTCAACCATCACTATGGGAAAATATATACCAAGCCTCGTTTTCTTGTTTATAAGTTGCAATGCCCTTTTGGCCCAACAGGGCAATGTTTCCCCCCTGAAGATCAAGGATATCATGAAAGGGGATGAATTTGTGGGCCCAAGGCCCTCAAGCCCGCACTGGTCCGCCGATGGGGAAACCCTGTATTTTGAATGGAATCCCAATGGGGCCCTGAGCGATTCCCTGTACGCGCATTCCCTGGCCAATGGACAGACCCAAAAAGTAGGGTTTTTGGAGGCCCATGCCCTTCCCTCCCCGAGGATCGAGTTCAATGGCGAACGCACCCAAGGGGTCTATGCCAAAAATGGGGACCTGTTCCTATTGGATCCCCTCACCAACTCCACCACACAGATCACCAAGACCGGCGACCGGGAATCCAGTCCCCACTTTTCCCATAATGGAAAGCGTATCGCCTATACCCTGGACGGGGAACTCCTTACCTGGGAAATTGCAACGGGCATCACTGAACAATTGACCCGTTTTGTAAAGAACAGGGACCGGGAATCCAAAAGGGATTCCAAGGATGAGTGGCTGTACCAAGACCAATTGGAACTCTTCGATGTCCTCAGGCAGCGCAAGGCCAAAAAGGATGCCGGGGAAAAAATCGAGGAAAAGCTCGAGGCCCTGCAGCCCTTGGAACTCGAAACCGGCGGCAAGTCCGTCATGGGCCTACAGGTCGACCCTTCGGGTCGTTTTGTCTCCTACCTCCTGGTGGAACGCTCCAGGCCCAAGGGGACCATTGTGCCGCACTTTGTGACCGATTCGGGCTATACCGAAGACCAGAACACCCGTTCAAAGGTGGGGGACGAGCCCACCCAATATGAAATGTTCCTCTACGACCGTAGCACCCGCAAGAATTATCCGGTGGTCCTGGACAATTTGGAAGGTTTGGACTATGTGCCCGAGTACACCAAAGACTATCCCGATTTGGAATATGAAAACAAGGACCGAATCGGCTATGTTTCCGGGCCCATTTGGAACGAGGATGGGACCAAGGCTCTATTGGACATTCAGGCCAACGATTATAAGGACCGGTGGATCGTATTGCTGGACCCGGAGAGTGGCAAGGTCGAACAATTGGATCGCCAACACGACCAAGCCTGGGTGGCAGGCCCCGGCATCGGGGGCTATAGAGGGGGTTCCCTGGGGTGGATGCCCAATGGTAGGGAAATCTGGTTCCAGTCCGAAAAGACGGGCTATTCCCATCTGTACACCATGGACATCAGATCCAAAAGGGCCAAGGCCCTGACCTCGGGCAATTTCGAGGTCTACGACCCCTTTATCTCAAAGGACAAAAACAGATGGTATTTGACCGCAAACAGGGACCATCCCGGGGACCGTCAATTTTATACCATGTCCCTGGGTGGGGGCAAAATGCAACAGCTGACCGACAGGGTGGGCCGCAATGATGTGGTGTTGTCGCCGGACGAATCCAAAATGGCCATACTGTATTCCTATTCCAATAAACCCACGGAACTCTTTTGGCAACCCAACCCCGTAAAGGGCGGTTCAAAATCAAATTTGGTTCAGGTTACCCATTCCAATACCCGGGCCTTTGACGCCTACCGGTGGAAGGACCCTGAGATCATCACCTTCAAGGCCGGGGATGGGGCCGAGGTCCATGCTCGGCTGTACCAACCCCAAAGCGAGGTTAAAAACAAGGCTGCCGTGATCTTTGTACACGGGGCGGGATACCTTCAAAACGCCCATAAATGGTGGAGTTCCTACTTCCGGGAATACATGTTCCACAACCTACTGGTGGACAACGGCTATACCGTACTGGACATCGACTATAGGGGAAGTGCGGGTTACGGCAGGGACTGGCGTACCGGAATCTACCGCCATATGGGCGGAAAGGACCTGTCCGATCAGGTCGATGGGGCCAAGATGTTGATGGATCGATACGGCATCGATGCGGACAAGATCGGAATCTATGGGGGCTCCTATGGGGGATTCATCACCCTAATGGGGATGTTCAACGCCCCGGAAATCTTCAGTGCCGGTGGGGCCATACGCTCCGTTGGGGACTGGGCCGCCTACAACCACGGCTATACGGCCCGTATCCTGAACACCCCGGCCACGGACCCGAATGCCTACAGGAAAAGTTCCCCGATCTACTTTGCGGACGGTCTAAAGGGCCAACTCTTGATCCTTCACGGCATGGTGGACGACAATGTGCATTTTCAGGATATGGTACGGCTCTCCCAACGCTTGATCGAACTGGGCAAGGAAAATTGGGAAATGGCCGTTTATCCCGTGGAACGGCACGGTTTTGTGGAAACCAGCAGTTGGGTGGACGAATACGGGCGGATTTTCAAATTGTTCCAGGAGGCCCTATCGGACAAATAGATTTTAAAATCCTTGGGGGACTGCCTTGGACTTTGGGCAAAAAAATATAACTTTCTCTCTGAAAACCAACTGAGTCTACCCAAGAATGAAAGCATTGATCAAAGCCCTTGGCCCGGGCTTGCTGTTCGCGAGCATGGCCATAGGAACCTCCCACCTGGTGCTCTCCACCAAGGCCGGGGCACAGTACGGATGGATCATGATCATCCCCATATTGTTGGCGAACCTGCTCAAGTATCCCTTTTTTGAGTTTGGGATACGGTATACCACGGTGACCGAAAAAAGCTTGGTACAGGGGTATCTGAACCTGGGGAAGATCTATCTGTGGATCTATGCCCTGATCACCCTGATTTCCACCTTCACCATTTTGGCCGCCCTTTATGTGGTCACGGCAGGGCTCTGTATCAACCTGTTCAAGATCGATTCCATGGATGCGGGGACCATGTCCCTATTGTTGTTCCTATTGATCGCCCTGGTCCTTATCGTGGGCAAGTACCGCTTTTTGGAAAAATCCCTCACCTTGGT
Organism: uncultured Allomuricauda sp.; assembly: GCA_937911965.1. Lineage (GTDB taxonomy): Bacteria > Bacteroidota > Bacteroidia > Flavobacteriales > Flavobacteriaceae > Flagellimonas. The sequence continues at coordinate 5,742 of CALDPL010000460.1, forward strand.
GGTCACCATCCTTTTTGTCGCCCTATTGATCACCACGGCATTGGTATTGCACAAGGGGCCGGTGGCCGAAAGTGCCACCTTTGTTCACCCCGAACTCTTCAACGAAGTGGGAATCCTGTTTTTGATATCCCTGGTGGGCTGGATGCCCACGGCCGTGGAAGCCTCCGGTTGGGTGAGCCTTTGGGGCGTGGAAAACCTAAAGGGGATGAAGGAAAAACTTAGCCTGAAACTGGCATTGCAGGAATTCAATCTCGGGTATTTTGTATCCTCCCTTTTGGCAGTATTCTTTCTTATAGTGGGTTGGATGACCCTCTACGGCACCGGTACGGTCCTCAGCGGAAACTCGGTGACCTTTGCCGATCAGGTCGTGGAAATGTTCACGGTCCATATCGGGGACTGGGCCTATATCTTTATAGCCATTGCCGCCTTTGCCACCATGTTCAGCACCTGCATTACGGCCCATGATGCCATCTCACGGGTAAGTGTGGACATTCTCCGGAAGCTTCGCCCCCAAAACAGCCTGTTCAACAACAGGAATGCCTTTGGGTTCACCGTTTTGATCTTGGTGGCGATCAATTGGATGGTCATCAAGCTCTTCAGTGCCAATATGGGGAATCTGGTGGGTTTGGCCACCTTTGTGTCCTTCGTTTTTGCCCCCCTTTTGGGATGGATGAACCTCAAGACCGTTATGGGCAGGGACATGCCTTTGGAACATCGGCCAAAAATCGGCCTGCGGGTCCTCACCTATTGCGGCATGGTCTTTCTGACCCTGTTTTCCCTCTATTATTGCTGGGTGCTGTTCTTTGGATAACTCAATCAAAGAAGACATTGTCGTTGAGCACCACGATCAGCGAACGTTGGTTCTGTTGGTGGAGCAGCTCGATACAAAAGACCCCATTGGTACAGTTGTTCAGGATCTTGTCCTCCCCATAGCCTATGGAATACAGAATATTGGCCGAGGGCACCCCCTGGGACAGCAAATAATCCTTGATGGCATCGGAGCGTGCCTGGGTAAGCCTGTAATTGGTGGTACTTCCCCCCCGGCTGTCCGTATAGGTCTCTATCCTTAATTGGGCCGTTGGAAAGGCCTCGACAAAGGATACGACCAGGTCGAGCTCCTCTTCAATTTTGGGGGTGAGCCGGGTGGATCCCACTGCAAAAAGGAACTTGTCCATTTTGACCACGGTCTGTCCCTCCTTCTGCTCCACCAAGTCGTCGTAGCTGGATATCCCCACAATATGGTCCTCCTGACCCAAGGCTTCCATTTCCGCTTCGGAAAGCTGCTTTCTATAATTGGAATGACGATCCTTGCCGACCTCCATGACCACTTCGGTTTCCCATGGGATCTCCAAACGGTAGTCCCCTTCCGGTCCCGAATAGGTCTCGGCCAGCAGATTGCCCTGGAGATCCAACAGTCGGACCAAGGCCCCGGGCACCCCGGTCCCCTCCCTTTGGGATTTGACCACCCTCCCCTTGAAAATGGCGGTTTTCAGGCCCGGTTTTTCATCCACCTTAAAGCCGTAAAGATCGTCCTTGCCCTTGCCTCCGGGTCGGTTTGAGGCAAAATAACCCAAGAGTCCATCCCCCTCATTGCGGATGACCAGGCCAAAATCATCATGGGCGGAATTGATTTCGCGTCCCAGGTTGATGGGAATCCCAAAATCCTCCCCTTCCCCCATATTGGCCTTATAGATGTCCATGCCCCCGAGCCCATAGAAAACATCCGATGCAAAATAAAAGCTGTCCTCAAAGATAAAGGGGGCTATTTCATTGCCCGGGGAATTGATCCGGGGTCCAAGGTTGATGGGAGCGGACATGACATGGCCCCCGTTGGTATACACAAAATAAAGGTCGGTCCCCCCGTATCCATCCTTGAAATCCGCGGCAAAATAGAGCTTGCCGGTATTTTCATCGTAAAACGGATAGTAGAAGGAGGTGCTCAAATCCTTCAACAAGAGCTCCATCGCCCCCCCGATGTTCTGCTTGGCAATGGCCAGGGCGTTCTTCCCCTGTGGATCGAAGGCCAATTTTCCGTCCTGGGTGTTGGAAAGCACGTAGAACACCGAATTGAGGCCCTCGGCATAAAAAGGGGTGGCCCGGTGATAGTCCGTGTCCTGCAGCCCCTTAAAATCATGAATGGTCCCTATCTGCCCGTCGGGTTGCACCGAGGCCTCATAAATATTGAAATAACCCTCATTCCCCGGGGCATAACGAAGTCCCTTGCCCTTGATCCTTCCGCTGGAGAACAACAATTGGTCCCGGTAGAAGCTCGGCGCAAAATCGGTCTGTGGGCTGTTCCCCGCCAAATTGAAGATCTTATAGTCCAACCCTTCGGCCTCGGAGGCCTTTTCGAGCATTTGGGCGTTGAACTCCATGTTCTCCATGAGTTCCTTGGGAAACTTGGATTCCAGGGTGGTCAAAAAGGCCTGTTTCCGCTCCGGATCCCCGGTTCTGGACAGACTCCTGAGCATTCTGTTGTACCTCAGACCGTCCATGAGCGTATCCCTCTTGAAGATGGCGAGATAGGCCTCGGAGGCCTTTTCATAATTTTCGGTTTTGAAATAGGAATCCGCCAAGTTCAAATACTGTTGCAGGTCCAATCTTCCCTTGGCCAGATCCTCCTGGTAGGCCTGTACCGCCTTTTGGTATTCGTATTGAAAAAACAGCTCGTCCCCCTTGGATCTGCGTTCCTGGGAAAAACAAAGCAGCACCCCCAAAAGGGAGGCCCATAATGCGGTATGTATGTTCCTTGGCTCCATCATCTCAAAAAAATCTTGGGGAATCGATCTGTTTGCCCTTGTTTTTGTTGTCGCCCTTGGGAGTCCTGTCCCTGGACCCCTTGCCCCCACTTCCAAAACCCCCACGGCCTATATAAAATTTTAAAATGGCCTCATGGGATCCCCCACTGTACTCGCCCAGGCCATTGGTCGCATAATCATAGGCATAGCCCAAGAACATCGCATTGGATATCTGAAAGCCTGCCAGGGCACTGACCGCATTGTCCACCCTATAGGAGGCCCCTATGGTCAGTGCATCGATGAACTGAAAATTTGCCGATAGGTTCACCGTGACCGGGGAACCCTTGAGGTAATGGACCAAAAAGGCGGGCTTGAACTTGGTGCGGTCCCCCAACTGGAAGACATACCCCCCGATCACATTGAGCTGCATATAGTCCTCCACTATGGTGGCGACCTCCTCATTGTAAAGCTCATTGGTCAAAAAATTGGGCACCGAGGCCCCCAAATACCAATCTTCTTGGTGGTACAGGAACAGTCCGGCACCCACGGTGGGGTAAAAGTTGTTGTAGTTCTCCCCCAAAATGGAAGGGTCCGAGGGGTTGACAAAATTTCCCTTGGTGTAATCAATGTTCAATTGTGCGCCCCCTGCATTGAGTCCAAAGGAGAGTTTGGTGTCCCCCGAGAGTTGGATCTGATAGGAATAGGCCAAATCGAAATAGGTTTGATTGGAAGGTCCCAATACATCGCTGACCACATTGACCCCCATCCCCATCTTTTCATTCTTGAATGGAAAATTGGCCCCGCCCCTGATTGTGGTGGGGGCCCCCGGTATATCCACCCATTGTGCCCGGTACAACCCCATGATCTCGGGACTTTCCACAGTGCCCACATAGGCCGGGTTGAAACTCCCGATATTGTACATATACTGGGTGTACTGTGGTTCCTTTTGGCCATGGATCAGGCCAGTGCCCATGAGGAGGGACAAAATCAAAATCCTATATGTCGTCGACACTATGGTATCCCGCATTTTCAATTGCTCCTTACGATTTGTATCCAACCTTTGGCCACCTGCGTCCCATCCCCCAGAAGGTCGAGGATATAGAAATAGGTGCCCCGGGGCAGTTCCCCATTTTTTCCGGTCCCCTCCCAACT
>CALDPL010000461.1 GCA_937911965.1 uncultured Allomuricauda sp.
CCTCTCGAAATTGCTGTTTGATATGTGCGTTGAGATAACTCCAAAATTCCACGGGTACCATTTCGGCCATATCGTAGCGGAAGCCATCCACCCCAAAATCCAACCAGTACAGGGCGATGTCCCGGAACTTATGCCAGGAATCGGGCAGTTCCCTGTCCCTCCAGAACTCAAAGTGGGCGCTGTGGTCCATTTCCCCATAGGATTCGGGCAGTCGGTCAAAATCCTTGGTTCCGTCCGGGCGCACCCCATAATTGATCTTGACCGTTTCGTACCAATCGTGGAAACCGGGCCGGGCAGAACGCGAACCATTACCGGTCCATTTGGCGGGAACTTCCACAAAGGGGGGGACATCATAGGAGGTGTCCCCTCCCAAGGGCAGGTATCCGTCCAACCAGATCGGGCGCTCAAAGGCCTCCCCCGGGATATAATAGAAATTATTGTGGACGTGGTATTCCACGGAGGTGTCGTCCCCTACCCCAAAATCCTCCACGCCTTCAGGATTGGTCAGGCCTTCGTATTTTCGGGCGATATGGTTGGGCACCAGGTCAATGATCGCCTTGAGGCCCGCCCTATGGGTGCGCTGCAAGAGTTCCGCAAATTCCTCCAACCGCCTAGAAGGGTCCAGGGCCAGGTCCGGATTGACATTGTAATAGTCCTTCACCGCATAGGGGGAGCCCGCCCTGCCCTTTACCACGTCCGGATGGTCCTTGGAAATCCCATAGGCGGTATAGTCCCCGATCAGGGCGTGGTGGGGGACCCCGGTATACCATATATGGGTCACCCCGAGCTCCTTGATCTGGGCCAAGGCCCTATCGTCGAAGTCCGCAAACTTGCCCAGGCCGTTCTCCGCAGCGGTGCCCCAGGGTCTGTTGGTCGTTTTGGTATTCCCGAAGAGTCGGGTCAATACCTGATAGATCACAATTTTTCCTTCCATATGCTATTGGACTATGGATTCCCGGATTACCAGGGTGGGTTCCAAGATACGGGTCTGAAAACGTTCCGCCCCTTCTTCGTTCTCCACCTTGTCGATGAGCATCTTGGCCGAAACCTCCCCCATGAGCTCTCCGTGTTGGGCCACCACCGTCAGGCTGGGGTTGGCGTATTTGGACAGTACCCCGTCCGTAAATCCAATAAAGGAGACGTCATCGGGAATCTTCCATCCCTTTTGTTGGGCCAAACGCATGCTGTAGACCGCAAAGATCTCATTGACACAAAGCACCGCATCGGGTTTGATCTTGTCCAGGAATTCCCCAATGGCTTCCTCGTCCATTTCCATGGAGGGCAATCGCAGGATCCAGGATTCATTGGCCTTCAGGGAACTCTCAGCCAAGGCCTTTTGGTAGCCCGTTGTCCTGGCCTTGCTCACACTCAAGTAATCATCCGTGGTGATCAGGCCGATTTTCCGGCGGCCCTGTTCCAGGAACTTTTTGGTGGCCATATAGGCTCCCAGCTCATCGTCTATGATCACCTTGTCGCATTCCACGGCCTGGGTAATCCTGTCGAAGAGCACCACGGGGATGCCCTGTTGGGTCACCTCGATCAAATGGTTGTAATCCCCTTTTTGCTGGGTTTCCGAGGAAAGGGACATGATAAAGCCATCGATGCTCCCATTGGCCAACATTTCCATATTGATCACCTCCTTGTCAAAGGATTCCTCCGAGAGGCAGACGATGACATTGTATCCCCGGGCATTGGCGTACTTTTCAATCCCCCGGATCACGGTGGTGAAGAAGTGGTGCACGATATCCGGGATCACCACCCCGATGTTCTTGGTCCTCTTGTTCTTGAGGCTGATGGCTATATTGTTGGGCTTGTAATTGTACAATTTGGCAAAGGCCTGTACCTTTTCCTTGGTATCCCTGCTGATCTCCTCACTGTTCTTCAATGCTTTGGAGACCGTGGATATGGAAACCTCCAGTTCCCTGGCAATGTCTTTTAGGGTAATCTTGGCTTTCAATTTGCTCAATTTTTGGGTTTTGGTTTGTCGGTGGAAATTACTCATTTCAGGGGAGGAAGCAGGGGTGGGAATGCCTTTTTAACAAAATTGGTTAAGGCTTCCTTAATAAGGATTGTGGAAAAGTTAATGAAAGTAAAATATTTATTTCCTATATTCGTTTTGGAATTATTGATATGCGTAAGTTGTTTGCAATATACTGCATTTATAATAATATAATACGTGTAGAATTTACATCTTCCCAATTTGTTAAAGTTATCAACACGAAACCGTTTTCGTGATTTATTATCCCCCATTATGCTTTGATTAACATATATTTTATTTAAATTTAACATTCGAACTATAATTAACTAAACTTAAAACCAATTGTTTATGAAGATTACGCTACTTAAAAGCCTTTTGCTGCTCGGGGCATTTCTATGCTTTGGTTTGGCGAAGGCCCAGACAGTATCAGGTACCGTTTCGGATGCAAACGGTCCTTTGCCAGGGGCTAGCGTATTGGTCAAAGGCACGACCAATGGTACCCAAACTGATTTTGATGGCAATTTCACCCTCGATGGCATCGGGGAGTCGGCCGTTCTGGCGATCAGCTACATCGGGTACAAAAGCGTCGAGATCCCGGTCAACGGGCGCACTACCGTCAATGTGACCCTGGAAGAGGATGCACAGGCTTTGGAAGAAGTCGTGATCATCGGGTACGGACAGACCACGATAGAGGATGCCACAGGGGCCGTTGCGGTGGTCAACGCCGAAGACTTCAACCAAGGGGTCATTTCCTCACCCGAACAATTGATCCAAGGACAGAGCGCCGGGGTGCAGATCACCCAGAGCAGCGGGGAGCCCGGTGCCGGGATCAATGTAAGGATACGGGGCACCTCCTCGGTTCGTTCCAACAACAACCCCCTCTTTGTGGTGGACGGAATACCACTTTCAGGAGATGATGTCTCGGCAGGGGGCGCCAGTTTGGGAGCTGGCTCCAGTTCGGCCAAAAACCCATTGAACTTTTTGAACCCCAACGATATTGAAAGCATGAGTATCCTCAAGGATGCCTCGGCCACGGCCATCTACGGTTCCCGTGGGGCCAATGGGGTGATCATCATCACCACCAAGAGTGGAAGGACCGGCAAGGGACAGTTCGAGTATACTTCGAACCTCAGCTACTCGACTCCGGCCGACAGATACGACCTGTTGAACAGACAAGAGTTCCTTGCCGCATTGCCCACCTATGGTGGAAATCCAAATGCCTTGGATTATGGCAGCAGTACGGACTGGCAGGAAGTGATCTTTAGAAGCACGGCCTCCCAGAACCAGAACCTTTCCTATTCCAAAAACTACGGCAGTGGAAACGTCAGGGCCTCCTTCGGCTACGGCAAACAGTTTGGGGTGGGCGAAGGCTATGCCCAGGAGAGCATCAGCGGCAGGATCAATGCCTCCCAACGTTTCTTGGAGGACAAACTTAAAATTGACGCCAACCTTACCCTTTCACGAATCAATGACGATGGAGGGGCCATATCCAACAACGCCGGATCTACCGGGGATCTTTTGGGGTCCGCTTACTTTGCGAACCCCACATGGCCGGCATCCACCACTTTTACCACCGGAGGTGCCGAGGTCAATCCCATGCAATTGCTGAACTACTATGACGATGAGACCCATACCAATAGGTTCTTGGGCAGCATCTCAGCGGAATATAAGATCACCCCGGAATTGATGGCCAAGGTCAGTGTCGGTCTGGACAAATCGAATTCAGATAGGTTCCAGGTACAATCCGCCCTTTCCAATGGGATCGGAAATGCTCCCGGACAGGGGCAGGGCCACTATGGGAATGTGGAAACCAAAGGGGAACTCTTGGACATCACCCTAAACTACAACAAGGACTTTGGGGATTCCCAATTGACCGCCTTGGTGGGCTATTCCTTCCAGAGCTACCAAAGGAAGGGCAAAACCATCAGCGCCCTGGGCTTTTCAACCACCCATCTGAGTCAGATGATTGCGGATATGGAAACAGCGGCTTCTTCCGCGGAACGGCAATTGTCGGGCTCCTATCAGCAATTTGGACATAACAGCACCAATACCTTTGTCAACCGTCTTTTCCCCGCCGTATCCCAGAACGAGGCCGTGGATCCCTTTGTGGGATTGCCGGTGGCCGCCATTACCGGGGATTACTATGACTATACCAACGAATTGCAATCCTTCTTCGGAAGGGCGGAGTACACCATGGCCAATAAATACATCCTGACCGCCACCCTTAGGGCGGACGGCTCTTCCCGTTTTGGCCCCAACAACCAATACGGCTACTTCCCTTCCGCGGCCTTTGCCTGGAAAATTGCAGAGGAAGACTTTATCGGGGATGCTGTTTCCACCCTAAAATTGCGTTTGGGCTACGGGGTCGTGGGGAACCAGGAAGGTCTGGGGTATGGAAATTTCACCCTTAGACAGCGTTTTGGAGGCATTGGGATTTCACAGAACCAATCCATCAACCCTCCCGGGCTGGCCATACAATCCTTTACCAACGACGATCTGAAATGGGAAGAGACTGCCCAGGCCAATATCGGACTTGATTTCGGTTTTGCCAACGATCGATTTACCGGTAGTGTGGATGTATACCACAAGACCACCAACGACCTCCTGTTGCAACAAGAAGCCGCCCAGCCTTCGCCACAACCCTTTTTCTTCGGAAACTTGGATGCAGAGGTGATCAACAAAGGGGTGGAGGTCTCCATGAGCTATGATATCATCCGCTCCGCCGATGCCCAATGGAACCTGGGTTTCAATGTGTCCTATAACGACAATATGGTCAAGAACTTTGACGGACAGATCCAGACCGGGGAAATCAACGGGAATGGCCTTACAGGGGCCTACGCCCAACTCCTGGCCGGTGGACAGCCCCTCTTCTCCTGGTACCTACGGGAATTTGGTGGCTTCGATGCCGATGGAATCTCCATATACCCTGAAGGGGATGTCCAAAAATTCATCGGAAAGAGTGCCTTGCCCAAGGTCAACCTGGGCATCAATACCTCGGTCTCCTATAAGAACTGGGACCTAAATGCCCATATGAACGGCCAATTTGGATCCTACATCTACAACAATGACAAAAATGCCTTCTTTACCGCTGGAATCATCGGGGTGGGCAAGAACATAACAAGGGATGTGTTGACCAATGGGGAATCCAATGCCAATGCCGCCGATGTATCGACCCGCTTTTTGGAGAAAGGAGATTTCTTAAGGTTGCAGAGCGCTGCCCTGAGCTACAATGTGCCGATGAGCGGAGATGGGGCCATCAAGAACCTGCGGCTGTCCCTGATCGGGCAGAACCTGTTCATCATCACCGATTATTCCGGGCTCGACCCCGAGGTGAACGTACCGAAGTCCCTGAACAACATTCCGTCCCTGGGCATCGATTACACCGCCTTCCCCAGGGCGAGGACCGTAACCTTGGGTATTAGCGCAACATTCTAAAAAAATTAATTCTATGAAAGCTATAAAACTGAACAAAATATACTTCTGGGCAACCGCATTGTTCCTATTGGGCTGTACGGACCTGGAAATCGAACAGACCGATTCCATCTTCGCCGACCTGAGCGGGCGCCTCCCGCAGACCGAGGAGCGCTGGGCGATCGCGAGCAGCAACCTCGCCGTGGCGCTGGCCCGGACGGGTCAGGCGGCGCGGGCCGTGACCATCCTGCGCGAAGTGGCTGAGGTCTCCGCGGACCAGGGCTGGACCGTGCGCGAGCAGTGGGCGCTGAGCAAC
>CALDPL010000462.1 GCA_937911965.1 uncultured Allomuricauda sp.
GTCCTTACTTTCATAAGCCTTCTTCAATTCCTCGAGGGCATCTTCGATGGGCTTTTTCTTGTCGGCGGACAATTTATCCCCAAACTCCTTCAATTGCTTTTCGGTCTGGAAAATCATCCCGTCGGCCTCGTTCAGCTTATCGGCGGTTTCCTTGGCCTTTTTGTCCGCTTCGGCATTGGCCTCGGCCTCGGCCTTCATCTTTTTGATTTCTTCTTCGGTCAAACCGGAAGAAGCCTCAATTCTGATGTCTTGGGTCTTGTTGGTGGCCTTGTCCGTCGCGGAAACCTTGATGATCCCGTTGGCATCGATGTCAAAGGTCACCTCGATCTGTGGGGTTCCCCGCTGTGCAGGGGGAATTCCGTCCAAGTGGAACCTGCCGATGGTCTTGTTGTCAGCTGCCATGGGACGCTCCCCTTGCAGCACGTGGATTTCCACCGAGGGTTGGTTGTCCGCAGCCGTGGAAAATATCTGTGACTTCTTGGTGGGGATCGTGGTGTTGGCCTCGATCAACTTGGTAAAGACAGATCCCATGGTCTCGATCCCCAGGGAAAGTGGGGTAACGTCCAATAGGAGCACATCTTTCACATCACCGGTCAATACACCTCCCTGAATGGCGGCCCCAACGGCCACTACCTCATCGGGGTTCACCCCTTTGGATGGCTTTTTGCCAAAGAATTTCTCAACCGCTTCCTGAACCGCGGGGATCCTTGTGGAACCTCCGACCAGGATGACCTCGTCGATATCGCTTTTGGAAAGTCCGGCTGATTTCAGAGCACTCTCACAAGGGGCTATGGTCCTTTTGACCAAGTCTTCGATCAACTGTTCAAATTTGGCCTTGGTCAGGGTCCTGACCAAGTGTTTGGGACCTGAGGCCGTAGCGGTCACATAGGGAAGGTTGATCTCGGTCTGGGCCGAAGAGGAAAGCTCGATCTTGGCCTTCTCTGCGGCCTCTCTCAAGCGTTGAAGGGCCATGGGATCCTTGCGCAGGTCCATGTCCTCTTCTTTTTTGAATTCCTCTGCCAACCAATCGATGACCTTTTGGTCCACATCGTCACCACCCAGGTGGGTATCCCCTTCGGTGGACAACACTTCGAACACCCCATCTCCCAATTCGAGGATGGAAACATCGTGGGTCCCCCCACCAAAATCGAATACCGCTATTTTTTGGTCCTTGTCCTTTTTGTCAAGTCCGTATGCCAACGAGGCCGCTGTAGGCTCATTGATGATCCGCTCCACGGTCAGGCCGGCGATCTCACCGGCTTCCTTGGTGGCCTGTCTTTGGGAATCGTTGAAGTAGGCCGGAACGGTGATCACCGCCCGGGTCACATCCTGTCCCAGATAATCCTCCGCGGTCTTCTTCATCTTTTGAAGGATCATGGCCGAAAGTTCCTGTGGGGTGTACAGACGACCGTCAATGTCCACCCTGGGGGTGTCATTGTCGCCCTTTACCACTTTATAGGGAACCCGGTTGGCTTCCTTGGAGGATTCCGAGAACTTGTTCCCCATAAACCGCTTTATGGAATAAATTGTTTTGGTAGGGTTGGTAACCGCCTGCCTCTTGGCCGGATCACCGACCTTGATTTCCCCGCCCTCCACAAATGCGATCATGGAAGGAGTGGTCCGTTTTCCCTCGGCATTGGGGATCACCACCGGCTCGTTGCCTTCCATAACGGAGACACAGGAGTTGGTCGTACCCAGGTCAATTCCTATAATCTTGCTCATTTTATATAAAGTTATATCTGTTTACAATAATTTTTGTACTGCCCTTGAATTGACAATGATCATGCCATGGCCGAGAATCTGACAAGCTGTCAGCCCCAAGGTCCCAAATATCCAAACGTATGGCCTGATATTGTTGCTTTAATACCGAACTGCTTGCTATCTTTGGGGATAAAAGCGGTTCCATGGAATGCATCAGTGTGTTTGATATGCTCAAGATCGGGGTGGGTCCTTCCAGTTCCCATACCCTTGGGCCTTGGCGTGCGGCCCTTCGTTGGATCGGGGAACTCAGGGAACAGGGTGTCTTTGAGGAAGTACAGGGCATCACCGTTTCCCTTTTCGGCTCCCTGTCCCTGACGGGAAAGGGACATGCCACGGACGTCGCGGTGGTGATGGGACTGCTGGGCACCGACCCCGAAAGGGTCCCCATTGACAGTATTTCAGGTAGTATTGACAGCCTGAGGTCCCGGAAAGTCTTGGTCCTCGATGGACAAAGGGAGATTCCCTTTGATATGGACCGTGACATTGTTTTCAAAAAGGAATTCCTGCCCTTCCATGCCAATGGCATGCGGTTCCGTGCCCAATTGCCGGGGGAGAAGTCCATCGATGCGACCTACTATTCCATAGGGGGTGGATTTGTGGTCAAGGAAGAACTCGAACATTCCAAGGAAAACAAGGAAATATTCCAATCCTTCCCCTATCCCATCCAGACCGGGGACGAGCTGCTCCATTATTGTGAATCGGAGCAAAAGTCCATCTATGAAATAGTACTGGCCAATG
>CALDPL010000463.1 GCA_937911965.1 uncultured Allomuricauda sp.
GGATTTCAGACAAATGGATCCCAGGGAATTGCAGATGTCCCATATGGAGCCTCAAAACAAAAGGGAAAGAGCAACCCTCATGGACCTGCTTCCTTGGGCACTGATTGCCTTGGTACTGCTCCTGGGCGTTGAACGATTGCTATCACGGATAAAGGGACAATGAGAATGGGGGATAGGCCTTTGATACGGTTCAAAAGGAAATGGCAGACGGCCATGGTTTTGGAGTGCCTTTTCCTGGCTTTGGGATCTGGCATCCTTGGATATCTATCCACCCATAGTATTTGGATTTCAATCCCCGTGTTCGTCCTGGCCCTGGGCATTGCCCTGCTGATTTACCGTCCCTGGAAATTGGGTATGGACCGGGTGGTGGCCCATATCGATGCCCGGGTACCGGAAGCTGACTTCAGCAGCGGCCTATTGCTCCAAGCGGAGGAAGGGCTCAGGGGCCTGGCCGGATTGCAACGCTACCGGGTAGCGGCCCGATTGGATCCCGTTCTGGCAAAATTGAGGCCTCCAAACACATGGGGAACCTCCCTGCCCCTGGTCTTGGGCCTGGTCGCGATCGGGCTGGTCCTCCATTTTGTCCCCTGGGGATTTGATGACAATTCCCCATCCTTGCGTTCCGGGGAACAAATCGGCTTCAAACCCCTGGATTCCTTGGAATCCCATACGGACATCCCCCGCTTGCTGGGGACCGATATATCCCTGAGACCTCCAAGCTACACCCAATTGCCCCGAATACGAACCACGGACCCCAACATCCGGGCCGTGGCCGGCAGCTCCATTCGGTGGACCCTGGACTTTGAAGGGGATTTGCAAAGGGTATATTTGGACCGGATGGGGGAAATTTTTCCCCTCGAGCAAAAGGATGGAAAATTCAGTCTGGAACTACCATTGGTAAGCTCCGGATTCTACAGTTTTGGCTTTGTGGATTCAAAGGGCCAAGCCCACGGCAGCGATTTATATTCCCAGGAAGCCGTGCCGGATACCCCTCCAAAGATTGAGATCGGGGAGCTGCCACAGTACAGTTATTTCGAGCCCCTTGACCAAAAAAGCATAGGGTTGAAACCACGGATAAGCGATGATTTTGGGGTGACGGACGCCTTTATTGTGGCAACGGTCAGCAAGGGTTCGGGGGAATCGGTCAAGTTTCGGGAAGAGGTCATTCGTTTTGAGGGGACCCTCCCGGTGGGAACGAAAGGGACAATGCTGGAACGGAACCTGAATCTGGACAGCCTAGGTATGGACCCGGGGGATGAACTCTATTTTCATATCGTGGCCCTGGACAATCGGGAGCCGGAGCCCAACAGTACGAGAAGCGCAACCTTTTTTGCCCATATCAGGGACAGCGTGGCCGAACTCTTCGCCATTGAGGGCGGAATGGGAGTGGACTTGCTGCCCCAATACTTCAGAAGCCAGCGCCAACTGATCATCGACACCGAAAAGCTCATTGCCGAGAGGCCCGAAATACCCGAAGGGGAATTCAATTTCAGGAGCAATGAACTGGGCTTTGACCAAAAATCCCTGCGCATAAAGTACGGACAGTTCATGGGAGATGAGACCGAGACCCAGGCCGCCCCGGGACAGATACCCCCACAATTGGACGAAGGGGACCATGATGCAGAAGGGGAAGAAGGGGAAACCGATCTATTGGAAGGGTTTATGCACGACCACGACAATGAAAATCAAGGCGATCCGCTCCCTTCACATTCCCATGGGGATCAGCAGAAGGAAGAGGCGGATCCGCTTAGTGCATTTCTCCACAACCACGACGATCCGGAGGAATCCACCCTTTTTGAACAGTCCCTCAAGGACAAATTACGGGTGGCCCTCGACCTGATGTGGGATGCCGAGCTGCATTTGAGGCTCTTCGATCCAGATCGTTCCCTTCCCTACCAATACAAGATCCTCGGCATGTTGGAGGAAATCAAGAACAGCGCCCGGGTCTATGTACATCGTATTGGTTTTGACCCACCGCCCATTAAGGAGGACAGCCGCCTAAGCGGGGATATTTCCGCCATAAGGGACACGGATTGGAAGCGGGATTCCCCCTACCTGCTTCCCTTGGAGGCCTCAAGGGAAGCCGTGGCCCGGTTGGAAACGTTGCGCCTTGGAGGGAATTTCACCCAAGGGGACCGGGAACTGTTTCAAAGGGCCGGAAATGAACTGGCCCAGCTGGCAATCGAACAGCCCTTGAAGTACCTGGCTGCCCTACAGGGCCTAAAGGACCTTGACCATGTCGAAAACCGGGGGCCGGAAGCCTATGGAAAGGTGCAGGGGCTCCTGCTGTCGGTGATCGAACCTTCCCCGGACAATCCGGGAAGGAAGACCGAGCTGCTCGACCAGATCGTGGCGAAGCTGCCCGCCCCCGTCGGTGACCCCGACGCCCCGCCCCGGGCCCGTCCCTCCCCTGGCAAACGAACCCGGCGCGAGGCGCTGGCGGACGATCCTCCGGGCGACATTCCCCTGCCGAGCCGCGGCCCATGGTGTGGGATCGGG
>CALDPL010000464.1 GCA_937911965.1 uncultured Allomuricauda sp.
GAAGACCCCGCAACCGCAGGTCAACATCCGCGGCGACAAGACCACCAAGTACCGCATCGTCAAAGATGTCGTGCAGTTTTGAGAGGTATTTGGCCGCTGCCTTGGTGGACATGATCGGGTCGTAGCGTTCGTCCACATAGCTGCTCACGTCCAGGTCGTACATTTTCCCGGTCCCGTACATGAACTGCCAGAGCCCTGTGGCCCCCACGCGGGACCTGGCCCTTGGGTTGAGGGCGGATTCGATGATGGCCAAATATTTTATTTCCAAGGGGATGTCCTGGTTGGCAAGTTCCTGTTCAAATAGGGGAAAATAGAACTGGCTGGAAGTGATCATCCGTTGCATCAGGTCCCTGCGCCGGGTCAAAAAGGATTTGATCACACTTTCCAGGGAAGGATTGTAGGCAATATTGAAGGGCGTTTTTTCGTCCAAACGGGCCAAACGGGCCTTGAGGGTGTCCGTGGGGAGGATCACTTCCAGCTGTTCACTTTCCGCGGGTTCCCTTTGGATTTCCAATTGCATGTCGCTGAAGAGCTCAGCGTTGGCCTTGAGTTCCCCCAACCAAAGGCTGTCGTATTTCCAGGCCTCCTCCATGTCCTGAAGTTTGAAATTCCCCTGTCCATCCCGTTCCAAAATGATAGTCCTCCCATCCACCAAAAGAGGGCTTGCGGGAATGTCCTTGGGGGTAACTTCCCCTAGGGTGCCTTCTTCCAGGGCAGGGGGTACGATATCGTCTTGTTGGGCCAACAGCAGGGGTGCGGTCATAAACAGGGTCGCACACAGGGCCAGGCTATACTTTTGGTTCATTCAGATCGGGTTTGATTTTCTTGGGACTGACGAAAATGGCCAATTTTTCCGAAATAATGAAATTTCAGGGCAAAAAGCTTTTGGGTCAGGGATTCCCCCGATAAACCATAACGTGGAACTCAGTCCAATATTGCCGCGATCCCGGGCAAGATCCTGCCTTCCAAGCTCTCCAACATGGCCCCGCCCCCGGTGGAGACATAACTGACCTTGTCCTCGAAACCGAACTGTTTTACGGCGGCCACGGAATCCCCGCCTCCGACCAGGGAAAAGGCTCCCTTTTGGGTGGCCTCGGCGATGAAATCCCCCAAGGCGATGGTCCCCTTTGCAAAGGCTTCCATTTCAAAGACGCCCACCGGACCGTTCCAAAGGATTGTCTTGGAACCCAGGATGACCTTCCCAAACTGCTCCAGGGTCTTGGGACCCGCATCCAGGCCTTGCCAGCCCTGTGGAATTTGGTCCACGGCCACCACCTGGGTATTGGCATTCGGGTCAAAGGCGTCGGCGGCGACCACGTCCACGGGGAGGTGGACCGTTACGTTTTTGGCCTTGGCCGTTTTCAACAGCTCCAGGGCCAGTTCCATTTTGTCGTCCTCACAGATGGAGTCCCCGACTTGCCCGCCCTGGGCCTTGATGAAGGTATAGGTCATTCCCCCTCCTATGATCAGGTGGTCGACCTGGTCCAGGATGTTTTCGATGATGGTGATCTTGGAGGAGACCTTGGCCCCTCCAAGGATGGCGGTGACGGGCTTCTCCCCTGTGCTCATTACTTTTTCTATGGCCTTGATCTCCTTGTCCAAAAGGTATCCAAAGCACTTTTTGCCCGGGAAAAACTTGGCCACTATGGTCGTGGAGGCATGGGCGCGGTGGGCGGTGCCGAAGGCGTCGTTCACATAGAGGTCCCCGTGCTTGGACAGGGCCTCCGCAAAGGCCTCGTCCCCGGCCTCTTCCTCGGGGTGGAAGCGCAGGTTCTCCAAAAGCAGCACCTCCCCGGGGGCCAATTCCGCCACGGCACGGTCCGCGAGCGGTCCCACGGAGTCCTCGGCGAACTTGACCTCAAGGCCCAAGATCTCGGAGACCGCGGCCGTGATAAGGGATAGGGAGAAATCCGGATCGGGTTTTCCCTTGGGGCGGCCCAGATGGCTCATCAAAACGGCACTTCCCCCGTCCTTCAACACTTTCAGGATGGTGGGTTTTGCTGCCAATATCCTGCTGTTGTCCGTCACCTTGAGGTTGTCGTCCAGGGGAACGTTGAAATCCACCCGGATCAATGCTTTTTTCCCATTAAAATCAAAATCGTCCATGGTCTTCATAAGGGCTTTTGTTTTTGAGCGCTCCAAATGTAAAGATTTCCCCCTTTTTCACAGGGAAGGAATTGTTATATTTTGAAATTGCCCCAGGGTCACCGGGGCCTTCGGGAACCTAAAAAATGTATCTTTGGGCCATGCCATTCGAAAAGGTCCTGGGCCAGGA
Source organism: uncultured Allomuricauda sp. (assembly GCA_937911965.1). GTDB lineage: Bacteria > Bacteroidota > Bacteroidia > Flavobacteriales > Flavobacteriaceae > Flagellimonas. Next base: position 2,276 of record CALDPL010000464.1, read on the forward strand.
ACATATCAAGAACCATTTGGTGACCACCGCCGATGCCGGCCGGGTGGCCCATGCCCAGCTCTTTGTGGGCCCAGAGGGATGCGGGCTGCTTCCCATGGCCCTGGCCTATGCCGAATACCTGCTCTGCGGGGGGCAGAACGGGGACAAGTCCTGCCATGCGAAGATGGCGTCCCTGATGCACCCCGACCTTCATTTTGCCTTCCCGGTCTCCACTTCCCAAAAAGTGAAATCCCATGCGGTG
>CALDPL010000465.1 GCA_937911965.1 uncultured Allomuricauda sp.
GTCTTTGACGCGGACGAGGAAGGTCCCGATGATGGAGGCGACGATGCCGAGTCCGGCGAGGAGCATGGGCAGGAGGACTCCGGCGAGGGGGAGGTCGGAATACTCGGGCAGGACCATGAAGACGGTGCCGAGGACCATGGTGCCGATGATGGCACCGACGTAGGATTCGAAGAGGTCGGCACCCATCCCGGCGACGTCGCCGACGTTGTCGCCGACGTTGTCCGCGATGGTCGCGGGATTGGGGGGGTGGTCTTCGGGGATGCCGGCCTCGACTTTGCCGACGAGATCGGCGCCGACGTCGGCGGCCTTGGTGTAGATCCCGCCGCCGACCCGGGCGAACAGCGCGATGGAGGAGGCACCGAAGGAAAATCCGGTGACGATGGTCATCACTTTGGCGATGGAAGCGGCGTCGGTGCCGATGGATTTAGAGAAAATGAGGAAGAGCACCCCGAGACCGAGGAGTCCGAGCCCGACGACGCCGAGTCCCATCACCGAACCGCCCGCGAAGGCGATTTTGAGCCCTTCGCCGAGACTGGTGCGGGCGCCCTGGGTGGTGCGGGTGTTTGCTTTTGTGGCCACCCGCATCCCGATAAAGCCAGCCAGGGCGGAACAGATGGCACCGACAACAAAGGATACGGCCACCATTCCATTGGATCCGGCTTCACTGCTGCCGTTGATATACAATAGTATGGCCACCGCAACGACGAATATTCCAAGTATCTTATATTCGGCCTTTAGAAAGGACATGGCCCCTTCAGCGATGCTCTTGGCAATCCGGGCCATTTTTTCATTCCCTACTTCCTGTTTGGTGATCCAAATGTTCTTCACAAAGACAAACAGCAGGCCCAAGACCCCAAATAGGGGCAAAAGTGTTATGATCAAATCCATAGTTTGAGTTGTTTAAGTATTTTTTAGCGGCAGCTAAAGTAATGAAATAGGATATAATAAAAAAAATACCCCCCGATTATGGAAGGTACAAATTCAAAAGGGGGGTCCGACTATATGGTAAAGGTGCGCTTCTTTTTGTGATCGCTCGTCTGATAGCGTTCGACACATTTGTGGTAAATCTTGATGGCCTCCGCTGCATCGCTCCAACCCCCGGTGTCCACTTTCTTCTTTTCCAGATCCTTATAGACTTTGAAAAAGTGCTCGATTTCCTTGAGCCTATGGGGGTTCAGCTCGCTCAGGTCATTTACCTTGCACCAAACGGGATCGGATATGGGCACGCAAATGATCTTTTCGTCCGGCCCCTTCTCATCGGTCATATGAAAGACCCCAATTGGTTTTACCTCCATGACCACCATGGGATAAGTGGGTTCGGTCCCCAAGACCAGAACGTCCAGGGGATCCTGGTCCAGGGCCAGGGTTTCCGGGATAAACCCATAGTCCCCGGGATACATCATGGAAGAAAACAGGGTACGGTCAAAACGGATCTTGTGCAGGGTAAAATCATATTCGTATTTGTTCCTGCTCCCCTTGGGGATCTCTATGAGCACGTCAAAAGTGACATTTTGCGAATTCGCCATTGTGGGTCTGTGATTTTTTTGCAAAAGTAAACGCTATTGATGGATCGGCCCAAGAAGCGGGGCCTAAAAATTAAATCCAAAGCTGCCGGTGACCCCAAAGGCCCGTGCATCCGGATGGTCCAGATAGTTCCCCCTGAAGTTGAAGTCGATCCGCAGGATCTTGAAAATGTTCCCCACCCCCAGGGAATACTCCCAATAAATATGGTCCTCGGGGGCCATCAAGGGGATGTTCGTAGGGGCACTCAGGGCAATGTTCTCCTCGGAGAGCTGCCCCCAGGCGCCCCTCAGGCCCACAATTTCCCGTAGGTTCAACTTTCGCAGGAGGGGAATCCTCGAAAAGATACGTCCATTGAAATTGTGTTCCAGGTGCACGGTGGCATAGGTGTCGGTGACAAATTCATAGAAATCCAGATTGGGGAACACATTGTAAAGGGAGAACAGGGTCTGGTTCCCCGGGATGACACTCAACAGGCCCAGGGGCACTTCCCCATAGGTCTTTCCCAATTCCACCGAACCGGTCAGGCGGCCAAAACCGCCCAATTGCCAGGGCTGTCTATAGGAAAACTGCAGCCGCCTGTAATCGAAATCACTTTCCAAAAACCCTTCGATCCCCTCGGTGTAGGTCAAGATCAAAGTGCTGTGGTCGTCATTGATGTCGGAGCGGTCCACCCCATAGCCGATGGTCCGTTTTCCCGGGGTATAGATCAGATTGGTCACCAGGTCGAACTGTTTTATTTCAGAGGCTATGCCCCCGGGTTCCGTCGGATCCAGATAATCCAGGCTGAAGACCTCCGGCAGGGCCGATCCCAGGGTCCGTAGGGAAGCGCCCACCGTGACCCTGAAATTCCTCACGGGCTCCACCTCCAGGTTCAGGGTGGAGAGGTTTATGTTGGTCAGGCGGTCGTTGGATCCCACCGTCACCAGGGAAGAGGAGGCAATGCTCCTGCCCATCACATCGTTGGTACTGCTCAGGCTGAGCCCCAATTGTTCGATATCCCTGCGGTGCCCGCCGGAGAGCATCAGACGGCTCTTGCAGTCCAGGAGGAACTTGCCCGAAAAACCGTGCTTGAACTTTCTGTCGGCAAAGCCGTAGGCCATATACCCCTCCAAGCGCCAGGTATCGTTCTGGCCGAAATAGGTCCTGGCCCCGGCCCTGAGACGGATGCCTTCCGCATCGTTGTATCCAAAGGTGCTGTAGAGGTCCCCAAGATCGATGTTCCATTTGTCGATCTCCACATAGCCCGAGCCGAGTATGCTCACAATGTCGTAATAGGTCCTGAACTTGGGCACGGTCTTCAGGGTATCCAGCAGTTCAAAGATCCCCTGCTCGTCCTCGCTCAGGCCCTCGAGCCGTGCATTGGTCCAAAAGATGGAATCCCGATCAAAGACCTTGGGGTCATAGGGATCGGAATGCGTCCTGTAGAATTCCGCGGGCCTGGGGTTGTTGAAACTATGGTTGTCATAGACCGTGGTGCGTTTTCCGTATACCCCCCGGGATTCCTCTTTTTTGGAAAAGCTGAAATCACTCAGCATATAATCCCGTTTGAGCAAAAAGACCGAATCGTTGACCACTTCGAAATCCTGTTCTATATAGATTTCTTTCACCCAGTTGATGTTGGCGCTCTTGGTGACCTGCAGATTGATTTTTTTGATGGCGTAGGTGGTGTCGTTCACCCAAAAATCCCCCTTGAAGGTGAGTTCGTTGGGTCTTCTGGGATAATAGATGATGTTGTAACACCATTTGCCGTCGATAAAAGTGCTGTCGGAGAGCACGTAATTATAGGTGTCCACCCCGGTCCTGGACAGCGGGCTGGTAAAACTCTTGTCGAAGAACTTCAGGTAATTGTCATAGACGTTGTAATCGGAATACAGGTCTTCCACAAAGGCCGTTATGGCCTGGTTTCCACTGAAACCCGAACTCTTGTTCCCCAGCACATCGGTCTTTTCCCTTTTGTTCACATTGTCCCCATAGACCTTGGAAAAGGTCTCGTTCAGGAACATCGGAAGGTAGGTCTTCCCGGTGATCCGCGAGGTATCGAGCTTGTCGAACATGAACTCCAGTCCCTTGAACAGCCTGCTATTGATCATGGCGGAATCCACCGTGTTGAGATCGAACTCTATTTTCTCGTATTTGTCGTATTCGTAGCGGTCGAACATCCGTAGGCCGTTCCTGTGCTTCTTCTCCCAGATCTTCCGAAGGATGTCAATGGCGGGATTGTCCTTCTTGGATTGTTTTCCGGAATGGACCACAACCTCCCGCAACTCCTCGGCGGATTCCTCCAGCACGATCTCAAGGCCGTAGTTCACCCTCCCGGGCAGCGGAACCTCCAGGGTCCGGTAGCCTATAAAGGAGACCTGTATGGTATCATAGCTGCGTTCCGATTCAAAATAGAAGCGTCCGTTGTCGTTGGTGATGGTGCCCTGGGTCGAATTCTTGAAAAGGATATTGGCAAAGGGGATGGGGGATCCAAATTCGTCCTTAACGATCCCCTCGATCTTGGTCTGTGATCGGGCGCTGAAGAAAAGTAGGCAAAAAAAGCATGACAGGAATATTCTCATATTCGGATAAATGGGACGGTGGGATCAGGTCACTGGTGCATCGCCTTGGTTTAAACTCAGTTAAAAGTTGGTCCAATCCGGTTTCCAACCAAAAAAATGTTCCCTAAAAAAATGCCCCGAACTCTCGGATGATCGGGGCCAAGATACCGTACCAGAAAGAAACTATGCCCTATATAACACTTTTTTAACAGCCTTGATCACATCCTGGTGATTGGGCAGCCACTCCGCCAAAAGCACTGGGGAATAGGGCGCAGGGGTGTCGGCAGTGTTCAATTTGATTATGGGCGCATCCAAATGGTCAAAGGCTTGGGACTGCACCTGATAGGTGATTTCGGTGGCCACGTTGCCAAAGGGCCAGGCCTCTTCCAGGATGACCAGCCTATTGGTCTTTTTCACCGAATCCAAAATGGTCTTGTGGTCCATGGGACGCACGGTGCGCAGGTCGATGATCTCACAGGAAATATCCTCTTTTTCAAGTTCCTCTGCGGCCTTGAAGGCCTCCTTGATGATCTTGCCAAAGGAGACAATGGTCACGTCCCTGCCCTCCCTTTTGACGTCGGCAACCCCCAAGGGGATGGTATAATCCCCCTCGGGCACTTCCCCCTTGTCCCCGTACATCTGTTCGGATTCCATAAAGATCACGGGGTCGTCGTCCCGGATGGCGGATTTCAGGAGTCCCTTGGCATCGGCCGGATTGGAAGGTACCACCACTTTGAGCCCGGGGGTATTGGCATACCAGTTCTCAAAGGCCTGTGAGTGGGTGGCGGCCAATTGGCCCGCGGAGGCCGTTGGGCCACGAAACACTATGGGACAGTTGAACTGTCCGCCGGACATCTGTCGGATCTTGGCCGCATTGTTGATGATCTGGTCGATTCCCACCAGGGCGAAGTTAAAGGTCATGAACTCGATGATGGGACGGTTTCCGATCATGGCGGATCCGACACCGACCCCGGCAAAACCAAGTTCGGAGATCGGGGTGTCCACCACCCGTTCCGGGCCAAATTCATCCAACATGCCCTTTGATGCCTTATAGGCACCATTGTACTCGGCCACTTCCTCTCCCATCAAATAGATGGAAACGTCCCTTCTCATTTCCTCGGACATCGCCTCGGCAATGGCTTCCCTGAACTGTAGTGTCTTCATTGTATCGTGTTATGGGATGCAAAAATAGACAATAAAAACATTTGGTAAAACTATTGGTGCCAATGCGGCCCCTAATTTTTATTGACCGATCGGGGCAATCGGGGCGGAGATCTAAAAGGGGGAACGCAAAACAGCGTATAACCCAATGAGATCCAGCCAAAGTTTTCGGAATCGACTCCAAAATCCGGGGATTCCAACCCGGGGCAGGTCCAAAATGGAACAGGATACCCTGGGCTTGAAGGACACCCAAAAGAACGTCCAAAAAATGGAAATCCCCACCCGACTCCTGGATAACCTTGCCATGGACCGCAAAAATTCCGGTTTGTCCCCCAACAATAAAATGTATTTAAAACCCGGCCAGATATATTATGCATGCATAGTATTTTTACAATTTAATGGTTATATTTGAGGCTCAAAATAAAACGATATATGAAGATTCTAGTCTGCATCAGCAATGTACCGGATACCACCTCCAAAATCAACTTTAGCCCGGACAATACCGAATTTGACCCCACAGGGGTGCAATTTGTGATCAACCCCAACGATGAATATGGCCTGACCCGTGCCATGTGGCTGAAAGAAAAGCAAGGGGCAACGGTCCATGTGGCCACCGTGGGTGGGGCACAGACCGAACCCACCATACGAAAGGCCCTTGCCATTGGGGCCGACCAGGCCATCCGCGTGGATGCCGAGCCCAAGGAAGGCTTTTACGTGGCAACCCAATTGGCCGAACTGGTCAAGAACGGGGAATACGATCTGGTCATTGCGGGCAAGGAATCCATAGATTACAACGGGGGCATGGTCCCCGGCATCATGGCCACCTTACTGGACATGAACTTTGTCAATGGTTGCATCTCCTTGGAAGTGGAAGGGCAAACGGCCACGGTCATCCGTGAGATTGACGGTGGAAAGGAAAAAATAAGCGCTCCCCTGCCC
>CALDPL010000466.1 GCA_937911965.1 uncultured Allomuricauda sp.
AGTTTCCATGCGCCTAATGCCATAAAAGTGGTGAATGCCACGGGAATTTCTTCAGGTAAAATAGACATTGCCAAGGTTAAACCCATCAATAGACTTTCAATGAGATCGCCGGATTGCCAATAACTATAACTCCAAACCAAAAGGAAAACCGCAATTCCTATCACTGCCATCCATTTGACGAACTTGGTGATCTGTGTTTGCAAAGGCGAACGCTCTTCCCGAATGTTTTGAATAGATGCTCCTATCTTTCCCAACTGAGTTTCATTTCCGATTTTTTCAACCTCAAAAACTGCCAAACCAGAAACTACCAAAGTTCCGCTGTACACATTTCGGTTGTCCGACTCCAGACTTTTAAAAACTGAAAAACTTTCTCCGGTAAGCGAAGCTTCATTCACCGAAAAATCATTGCTGTGGACAATTTCACCATCGGCATTGATCATTTTTCCCTCCTCAATGATGTATAGATCGCCCACCGCAATTTCGTGGGTGGGAATCTGTAGGATCTTTGAAGTTCGAATGACGTTGCTCAAGGGTTCGTTCAATTTTTCCATCGCTTCCAAGGCCTTTTTGCTGCGATTGTCCTGATAGAAAGAAATGCCCGAAACGGCAATAATGGCCCCCAGCATGAACACTGCTTCGGGATAATTGCCCACCATCAAATAAATGACCGCCACCGCAACGAGCAAAAGCAACATCGGATCTTTCAGAATATCCAATAGTATTGAATGCCATGTGGACCTCTTGGCTCCATCCGATCTGTTGTAGCCATAGTTGCTTCGGGAATCTTTCAACTCTTCCTCCGAAAGGCCCGTTAAATGTTTGGGAATATTAAAAGACATGGTACCCAATGACAAGATTTAAAATGGAATACGGAATCAAATGGCACATCAGCTGCCCTGGCCGGCCTGTGAATGGACATCAGGCTAAATTATTTGAAATAGTGTTTAGAAACAAGATATATAGAGAGGGCCCCGACCCATGACAAGGGTAGGGGCCACTTCCGAAAACAGGGCAGGAAATCAGTGGTGTCCTCCATGTGCCAACACGGCCTCAATGGCTTCCAGGGTATGGGTGTAGTCAACATAGGCCTCCACATAGGCCCTTCCCTGGGAAACTGAATTGTTTTGTGCCTGGGCAAGGGTCGTGACTTTTTCATGCTTTTCGGCGATCACCGCCCGGATGTGGCTTCCGAGATTGTCCAACAAGGTCCCGACATCACTGTTCTCAATTGACATATCGGCCATCCGGACCATGGGAGTGGTGGAGCCTGCCGGCTTCAATCCGGTAAACGGTGCACCTTCTGTTTCTCGGTGCAATCGTACCAGGGTTTCCAGGAAATGCTTTTCAACAATATTGTATATGTCGGAATCCTTGCCTTTTAGGGCAACGGTCTTATCAAACAGATTCGTGATTTCAGCCTCCTGATCAGGCTCGATCCATTTCAAAACCAGTTCAACATTTTCATTTTCCAAAGCCTTTAGGGCATCCTGAATCACGGGGCCGTCATATGAGTCACAATGGGCAAAGGTGGGCATGCCGAACATCAAGGTCAGTAGCCCGACCAAAACCAATTTTCCGCCAAGGTGTTTTTTTGTTCCATCGAATATTTTCATAATGAACTATTTTTAAGGTTAATATCATTTTCTGTACAAAGATACTTTGAGGGATAAGCCCCTGGAAGGTCCAAACGTAGGGGGTAATGGTATAAAGGTTGGATTTTTGGCCTTTGGTTCAACGCCTGTATTCAAGGGGGCGAAGACCGGTATTTTTTTTGAAGAATTTTCCAAAGTGGGAAGGGTCGGAAAAATTGAGGTCATCGGCGATCTGGGCAATGGAACGGTCCTTGTCCCGCAAGCGGACCTTTGATTCAAGCAAAAGCATTTCATTGATCCATTGACCCGCGGTCTTTCCGCTTACTTCCTTGATGAGCGTGGAAAAATATTTTGTTGTCAAATGCATTTTTTCGGCATAGAAGGAAACCCGTCGCTCCTCAACAAAGTGCTCCGCCAAGAGGTTCTTGAATTGGGCGAGGACATGGGCTCCCTTGTCCGGGGGAGGGGATTGTCCGGGAAGTTGGCCTTGTTGCGCGTTGTCGATTTCGTTCAGGACGATATAGATCAGACTTCTGACTATTGAAGCCGAATTTGGAGTGTCTTCCAAGGAACTGCCATAAATCAGGTCAAAATATATTTTGAACTTTTCGTATTGCCCGGCATTCAAGGGGATGACCTGCCGTCCTTTGTTTTCAAAAAATTCGAACCTTTCCAGATAATTGATATCGCTTTGTCCTTCGAGAAAGTCCTCTTTTCGAAAAAAAAGGATTTTGGCATCATAGGAGACCCCAAGGTCGGTGAAATTCCGGATAGCCGAGGGAGGGATCGTAAAAATGGCCGGTGCTTGTGTACGATATACGAACAAGTCCGACTCCAATTGGAGGGAACCCTCCTCCAAAAGACAGATCGCATAGGCCGAGGTTCGGTGGGCGTCCTCGGAAGCACAGGCATTGCTCAAATGCGACATATAATGCCAACGCTTGGAACCGATTTCTTCCGCCTCTTGTTTTGTATATTCGATATAGGGAATCAAACTCATGGTGTCGGGTCAATCGGGCAAAGGGCTCAAAGCCCCAAGATCAATTTGGCGATCGTAAAATAGATCAAAATTCCAAAGATGTCGTTGCTGGTGGTGATGAAGGGACCCGTGGCGAGGGCCGGGTCAATATTCCTTCTGTGCAGGAAGAGGGGGATGAAGGTGCCGATGATGCCGGCCACCACAATGACCACCACCAAGGACAGGGCGATGGCAAGTGCCGTGTCCAAGGTTCCCTTCCACACCCAGGTGATGACAAGAAGCAAGAGTGCCAGGATGAGGCCGTTCAACAGGGCCAACATCATTTCCTTGACAAGGCGTTGGCCCATACTTCCCTTGAGGTCGTCGTTGGCAAGTCCCTGCACCACAATGGCCGAGGACTGCACCCCTACATTGCCGGCCATGGCCGCGATCAAGGGGGTAAAGAAGAACAAAACGGCATGCTGGGCCAGCATCTCCTCAAAACCGCCCATGATGGCAGCGGCCCCAAGGCCCCCCAAAAGCCCCAAAAAGAGCCAGGGCAACCGGGCCCGGGTCAACACCCAGATGGTATCATCCGCTTCCACGTCCCCGGAAATACCCGCGGCCAATTGATAGTCTTTTTCGGCCTCTTCAATGATCACGTCCACAATATCGTCGATGGTGATCCGGCCCACCAATCTGCCGATCTCATCCACTACGGGTATTGCCTCCAAATCGTATTTGGACATGATCTTGGCCACTTCCTCCGCCTTTTCGTTCACGTTCACCGAATCCACCTTGGAGATGTAGACCTCGCTTATGTGTGCCTTGGCCGATGCCGTGAGCAGGTCCTTCAGGGAGAGCCTCCCCTTGAGCCTGCCTTGGTCGTCCACCACATAGATGGAGTGGACCCGGGTGACATTCTCGGCCTGGGCCCGCATTTCCTTGACGCAGTTGGTAACGGTCCAGTTTTCATTGACCTTCACCAATTCCTTGGCCATGAGGCCCCCTGCGGAATCTTCGTCATAGCGCAAAAGGTCCACGATGTCCCGGGCGTGTTCCCGGTCCTCGATCTCGGAAATGACCTCCTGCACGATTTCCTTGGGAAGCTCGTTGATGATGTCCGCGGCATCGTCGGTGTCGAGTTCGTCCAGCTCGCTGGCGATCTCCTTTGCCGTCATATTGTTCAATACCGCCTCCCGGATGTCCTCGTGCATTTGGGCAAGGATGTCCGAGGTCTGTTCCGTATCGAGCAATTTGATCAAATAGGTGGCCTGGTCCACTTCCAGCTCATCGGCGATCTCGGCAATATCGGCATAGTGGAACTCGGCCATCATGGCCTTGATCTCAGGGTTGCGCTGCTCCACGATCAACTGCTGGATCTCCTTGAGAAGCTCGTCTGTGAGTTTAAACGGGGTCATTGGCCATCATCTGGGTGAGGGTCACGAAATCGGCCACGCTGAGCTGTTCCGGACGTCGATCAAAGATACTATCTTCTTTTAAAAAATCGGAAATACCAAAACTTTTAAGGCTGTTGCGAAGGATCTTCCTTCTTTGGTTGAAGGCCGTTTTCACCAGCTTTTGGAAAAGGATCTCATCGCAATCCAGACCGTCTCCCTCCCTGCGTCTGAGGCGGAGCACCCCGGAATCCACCTTGGGCGGGGGATCGAAAACGGAAGGGGGGACCGTGAACAGGTATTCGGCATGGTAATGGGCCTGTACCAATACGGAGAGGATCCCGTAGGCCTTGCTGCCCGGTCCCTCACAGATGCGCTGGGCCACCTCCTTCTGGAACATGCCCGAGAATTCGGGAATTTGCTTGCGGTGCTCCAGCATTTTGAATACGATCTGGCTGGAGATGTTATAGGGGAAATTGCCGGTGATGGCAAAGGGTTGGTCCCCATAGAGCCCCTTTAGGTCAAACTTCAAAAAATCAGCTTCCAAAAGGACCATCCGTTCGATCTTGTCCGCGATCTCGGGATGTTCCAGGGGAAAACTGTGTTTGAGGTACACGATGGATTCGGCATCCAGGTCCATGGCCACCAGTTCCAGGTCCCTTTTGAGCAGGTGCCTGGTGAGCACCCCCATGCCCGGTCCGATTTCCAGTACTTTTTTATAGCCGTCCAAGGAGAGGGTGCCCGCAATCTTTTCGGCTATTGCCCCGTCCCGGAGGAAGTGCTGTCCCAAATGTTTTTTGGCACGTACCCGTTCCCCAATTCCCCGTTCCGTTCTTTTACCTTCTAGGGAGGCTCCCTTTTTCCTTTTTTTGGACACGCTCGGTTACTTTTAGGTTCAAGCCTTCCACGGGACCCCATGGGAAGACACTGTTTTCCATACCTTAGGGAATCTGCTGGCTGACCACTTCCAGTTCGGTCCTAAAGGCAACGAACTTGTTGGGGAAATTTCTTTGGGCCTCTCCCCGAAGACGCTGCGCATCCTCCCTGTAATAGGCCTCCAGGGTCTTCCGATCCTGGACGGTGTACTGTACGGAATAGGTGATTCCCCCCATCTCCTCTTCCACCAGTACCCGGACCATCTTGGCATGGGAAAACTTTCCTGTGGCCAACATATCCGGGATATGTCGGTCACGCATCCAGTCCAGCCAAGGGTCGTGGACACTTTCATCGATATTGATGGTCACATTGTAGATCAGCATCTGCCGTGGGTTTGAGGGATCAAAAATAGGGAATCATCAGTTAATGGCATCCCCCCTCAACCTTCTAAAATCCGTTCTTGCCTGGGGAAAATGATAACTGTCCGGATGTTCCAATACGATTTTCTCAAAATGGTCCTTGGCCCGTTCCGGTTGGCCCAAAAAGTCCCGATAGAGCTTTCCCAGGGCAAAATGGGCGTCATCGGCCAGGATCCCATAGGGGTGGAATTCCAGGATCTTCCTGTAGTTGAACTCGGCACTTTCATAGTCCTTGCGGTCGGTCCAAAGCTGGGCCTGTCGCAACAGGGCCTCGTCCTCAATGGATTCTCCCTTGTGGTTCTGCAGGATATCCTCCAAAAGTGCGATGGCCTCGGCATCCTTGTTCTGATAGGCCAAAAGGTCGGCCCTGGCGTATTTCTTCAGGGCGGTCCGGGTCGAATCCTCCAGGGAATTGTCCGATATCAATAGACTCAGCTGCATGGCATCGTTGGCCATCAGTTGGGAGGTGGAACCCCGAAGCACCTTCAATTGCCCCAAGGCCCAATCAAAGTCCCCCTTGTAAAAGCTGGTCTGGGCCACCTTAAAACGGGCATTCTGGCCCAATACATCATTTTTCATGGCCTGTTGTACCTGGGTAAAGAGGATCAGGGCCTCGTTGAACCTTTGGCCGTAGACCAGGATGTCCCCCAGGGCCAATTTGATGTGGGCCTCGACCACTTTGGGCATGGGCCCTTCGAGACTTTTCTTGAGCATGTCGATGGCGGGCTGTGGAAGTTCCCTATGGAAACACAGGAAGTTGGCATAGGCCATTTGCAGTTGCAGGGTCTGCCCCTGAATGCCGTATTGGGCCACCAATTCCTCAAAAATTCCCTGTACCCTGTCCAGACTGCGCCCATCGACCTCCCCCTTCAATTCCATATCGATCAGTTGGAGCTGGGCATCCAGGCGGGTCCTTGGATCCGCACTTCGGTCCACCATATACTGAAAGACCTCCCTGGCAGTGTCCGGGTCCCCGCCCTCCAGGGCCAGGTCCCCCAGGCTGCCCAAACGGTCCATGCTTCCTCCTTCCATCCGTTTTTCGATGGCCTTTTCCTGGTTGAAGGCACTGCCGTACTGCTTTTGTTGTACGAAGAGCCAGCTCAGCAGTTCGTTCCAGAGGATATCCGGGTTTTGTTGGGCATTCTTGAGCAAAAGTTGCCTTAGCAACAGATTGTTTTTTGAAGTGGGATCCGCGGTGATAAAATCATTGATTTCCCGAAGTACATTGGACCTGGAGACCTTCCCTTCCCAGATCAGGTCAAGGTAGGAACGGAACATGCTCTCGATATCCCCCTGTTCCCCGTAGATCCGTGCGATTTGAACGGTATAGTTCAGCTCCGGTCTGAGTTCCATGGCACGGGCATAGGCACGAAGGGCATGGTCCAACAGGGCGTATTTCTGGAACCGATGGCCCACGCTGAATCCGAGATTGGGGTTTTCATTGATTTTTTGAATGGCCTTTTCGTAGGGCTCCCCAGCTTTTTCGGGCTGTCCCCAAAGGGTGTAGGTATAGCCCAGTTCGATAAAAAAGGTGGGAAAGGCAGAGGGTTCCGACAATTTTTCCAGCAACAGGGCCTCGGCCTCCCCATAACGTTCCAATTGCTGGTAACAGGCCACCAGGCCCTCCACGTAATCCGTACGCCTGGGATTGGTCTCCACCAATTTCTCATAGAAGATCACGGCCTTGTCAAATTCCCCGTCCTGAAAGTACTGTTTTGCCAAAAAGTCCTCTTGGCCCATGGAAAGCTGGGACAGGAAACAGGCCAGTATGAACGAAAGCGTGCGCAATGGTCTTGTTTTAAACAAATATAGGGCAGAATGGCATCGGATGTTGCCCGGCCGCCCCAAATTGGGACCCAAACCCCATCAATCGATCATGTCGAAGCCACAGTAGGGAACCAGAACCTCCGGGATCTTGATTCCCTCTGGGGTCTGGTAATTCTCCAAAATGCCCGCCAATACCCGGGGAAGGGCCAGGGAACTTCCATTGAGGCTATGGGCCAGATGGTTCTTGCCATCGGCGCCCCGATAACGAAGTTTGAGGCGATTGGCCTGAAAGGTTTCGAAATTCGACACCGAGCTGATTTCCAACCAGCGGTCCTGGGCCGTGGAAAACACCTCAAAATCAAAGGTCAGGGCAGAGGTGAAGCCCAAATCGCCCCCACAGAGTCTTAGGATGCGATAGGGCAGTTCCAGTTCCCTGAGGATGACCTTCACATGCTCCACCATTTCATCCAGGGCCTGATAGGAGCGTTGGGGATGTTCCAGGCGCACGACTTCCACCTTGTCGAACTGGTGCAGTCGGTTCAGGCCGCGAACATGGGCCCCATAGCTGCCGGCCTCCCTTCGGAAACAGGGGGTATAGGCCGTATATCGTATGGGAAAATCGGTCTCGTCCAAAAGATCGCCCCGGTGCAGGTTGGTCACCGGGACCTCCGCGGTGGGGATCAGATAGAAATCGTCCAGGCCCACATGGTACATCTGTCCTTCCTTGTCCGGCAATTGGCCGGTCCCATACCCGGAAGCCTCGTTCACCAAATGGGGCACCTGTACCTCCGTATACCCTGCCTGGGTGTTCCGGTCCAGGAAATAGGAAATCAGGGCGCGCTGCAAGCGGGCCCCTTTGCCCTTGTATACCGGAAAACCGGCTCCTGTGATCTTGACGCCCAGTTCAAAATCGATGATGTCGTACTTTTTGGCCAGTTCCCAATGGGGCAGGGCCCCTCCGTCCAGTTTGGGGATCTCCCCTTCCCGGTACACCTCTTCGTTGTCCTCGGCGGAACTCCCTGGGGGCACGGAATCATGGGGTACGTTGGGGATCGGGTACAGGGCCTGTTGCAGCCGATCGGCGGCATTTTCCAGTTCCTCCCCCAATTTCTTGGAGGTTTCCTTTAGGGCAGAGGTTTTTTCCTTTAGGACATTGGCCTGCTCGGCCTTTCCGGATTTGAACAGTTCCCCGATCTCCTTGGAGATCTTGTTCGATTCGGCCAGGGTCTGGTCCATTTGGGTCTGAAGGGAACGTCTTTTTTCGTCCCACTCCAAGGCCTCGGACACCATGGATGCCGCATCGATGTTGCGTTTGTTCAAAGCAATGATGATCTCTTCCTTGTGTTCCCGAAGGGTCTGTAATTGAAGCATGGCCTAGTTTTGAACCGCAAATTTAATCCAATAATGGAAAGCTCCCAACTATTCTTCCCAAGGAGCGGGCAGAATCCATCCATTGGGGGAACAATGGTTCCAGGGGACGGCCCCCAGGTCCACCTCGGGATTTATGAATTGATGAAACTCCCCTTGGTTGATCCGAACCCTATTGTTCACAAAGACCTGTACGTCCTCCCCTTTTTTGGCATATTCCCCTTTGAGCCTTTGGGCGAACTGCCAGGCAAAGTCGGGGTAGGCGGCCACCCGTCCCCGCTGTTTGAGGGTGAGGTAATCCTTCAAATCGACATGGGTGACCTTCCCACTTTCCTTGTCCACCAATTTATAGCCAATGGTCCCCGACCTGCTTCTCAGCATCATCCGCCAGGACATTCTGTGGCCCTCCTCGGTCCAGAGGACATCGCCCTTTATGGCCAGATGCCGAAGGGGCAACAGGATCTGGATCACAAAATAGATCCCGAGCGACCAAAGGATCAAATTTTTGTTTCGGGGAAGGGGCCCCAGGGGGTCGATCTCCACCTTTTTCGTTTTCAGAAAGATCCTCCGGATGGTTCCGGGTTCAAAGAAAAAGACCATAAATGCCAGGGAGAGGTAGGGAAAGATCCCGATCTGGAAAACCACGGAATTGAATAGATGGAAAAAGATGGCCAGCCCAAAGGCCCATTTGCGGCTCGGCCGCCAAAGCATGGCGGGCACGATCAAAAGGTCGAAAAAGATGCCGAACACCACCATGATCCGATGGATCCAGGCCTGCTGCAACAATTCCCCGATCAGCCAATAGTCTGCCTTGGAACGCATCAGCAGCCCGATGAAACTGGAATCCAGCCAACCTTCATAAACCTTGGCCAGGGCCGCATAGGTGTAGACGATCAGCAGTTGCAGGACAATCGTCCAACGCACCCAAGCGTGCATACTGTGCGTCCTGAGGGAGGGCCGCAGCCGGGCATCCAGGGAAGCGTC
>CALDPL010000467.1 GCA_937911965.1 uncultured Allomuricauda sp.
AAATTCGGGAGGATAACCAGAAAGCAAATGAAGCTAAAAAACAAGCTCAGATTAGTAATCAGGAAAAGTTGGATAGTAAAGTATCCTCTTCGCCGGCTGAGAATAAAACAAGACTTAAGAATTCTTTAGGGGAAGAATATCCGGAAGGCGTTTCTCAGGAAACTTTCAAGCAGAATGATGAAAACGGCCTCATGAAAGCTATCCTTACCAGGAGAATTGTCGTTAAAGAAGGCCACGGTGATGTTTATGTTCGCACCCAAACCAATTTTGCTACCACCTATTCCAAAAACGGATCTCCAATAACAGAATATCAATGGGTAAAAGAAACACAGGATGCATCGCTCGTTCGTAATTATTAGTATTGCGGCTCTTCTCACATTTTCATGTGAAAAACAGTCAGAAAAATCAGTTATTTCAGGAAATACGCAGGGAACGACTTATTCTATTATTGTTCCGGGTGAACAAATTAATTTCAACAAAAAAGAAATTGATTCTGTATTGAATGATTTTGATCTGGCCCTATCGACTTACATAGATAATTCCGTGGTGTCTAAATTGAATAATGCTTCTGATTCGATTTGGGTTCAGGATAAAAGCGGCTATTTTAAGCGTTGCTATGAACTCAGTCAGACTGTATTTCAAAAATCTCAGGGAAGTTTTGACCCGACAGTTTTTCCTTTAATTGATGCCTACGGATTTTTTAAAAACGAAAAGACACCGCCGTCTGATGCGCAGATTACGGCTATTTTGGAGTATGTCGGTTTTGAAGAGAATAAACTTTTCACGATTTCTTTTTCAGGTGACAGCATCCGCCTCATAAAGAAAAACCCAAATCTTAAATTTGACTTTAACGCCATCGCGCAGGGATTGTCTGTGGATGTGCTTGCAAAATTTATCGAATCAAAAGGTCACGAAGATTATTACGTAGAAATAGGAGGTGAGATCTTCGTCAAAGGGAAAAATCCTGATGGTGAGAAATGGCGAATCGGAATCGACACTCCGAGTGAAGAGAATATGCCCGGAAAAGATAAACGATCTATCGATAATGTATTAATGATTTCAGGAAAAGCGGTTGCAACAAGTGGAAATTACAGAAAATTCTATAGCTCCGGTGGAAAGAAATTTTCCCACACACTGGATCCATTGAGCGGTAAAGCAGTAAACCATTCACTCCTCAGCGCCACAGTCATTGCTGAAAATTGCGCAATTGCAGACGCCTACGCAACCGTTTTTATGGTTCTCGGTCTGGAGCGCTCAAAATCGTTCCTGGCTGATCATCCGAAATTAAAACTTGATGTTTATCTTATTTCCTCGGGTGAAGATGAAACGTACAATTATTTTATCTCTCCCGGACTCGGAAATTATTTGGAAGCTAACAACTGATTTCGTTCGCGGAAAGCGGAACTTTTTATACTTTAGTTGAAAATATCCGTATGAACCGTAAATATCCTCTTTGGCTCAAAATCTGTATCCAATTAATGCTACTGGCCTGCGCCTGCACAATTATCATTTTTTACTGGATGAACAGTTCCCTTGAGAGCATGAAAGATCTTCCATTGCCTCTTTTATTCGTCGCGATGCTCTATCTCGCATTACAAATTGCCCGTCGCCAGATTTTCATTTCCAACACACTCGTTGATCAGTTATATTACGTCGGATTAGCAGCAATGATCGCACCCATTTTTCTCGCTGATGAAACAAATACCGGCACTTTCAATCTTGTCACAGACTTCGGAAGCTTTTTCTTTCTCATCCCTGTTATCATTCAATTTGTCCGCTTCAGAAAGAATTTATCGGAAATTAAAAATCCCGGTCAATTATGAATGTACATTTTATAGCCATCGGCGGAAGTGCAATGCATAATCTCGCAATTGCGTTAAAGGAAAAAGGATATCATGTTACCGGTTCAGACGATGAAATACGGGAACCATCCAGGTCCAGACTTCAACGAAAAGGTATTCTCCCTGAGCACGAAGGCTGGAACCCCGATTTGATTCATCACGACCTCGATGCGGTAATTTTAGGAATGCATGCCCGCGAAGATAATCCTGAACTGCTCCGAGCCACCGAACTTGGCTTGCGAATTTTTTCCTATCCGGAATATTTGTATGAAGCCTCCAAAGATAAAATCCGTGTGGTAATTGGCGGGAGTCATGGCAAAACCTCCATAACAAGTATGTTGCTTCACGCTGCCAAAGCTCTTCAAAAAGATTTTGATTACATGGTTGGTGCGCAATTAGATGGTTACGATTGCATGGTAAAAATCAGCGATTCGGCAAATGTAATGATCCTCGAAGGTGATGAATATCTTAGCTCACCAATCGACAGAAGACCGAAATTTCATTTGTATAAGCCCGATATTGCCTTATTGAGCGGAATTGCCTGGGATCACATAAACGTTTTTCCCACTTTTGAAAATTATGTTCAGCAATTCGAAGTATTTGTCGATTGCATTCAGGCGGAAGGAAGCCTGATTTACTTTAAAGAAGATCCTGAACTGCAAAAAATTGTCGCAAAGAAATCGGAACAACTAAAATGTATTCCATATACACATCTCGATTATAGCATTGAAAACGGAAAAACGATCGTTCATTTCAATGGAAAAGATTATCCTTTGGAAATATTTGGCCGGCACAACCTTCAAAATCTGAATGGTGCGATGCTCATTGCTCTGGAACTTGGTTTTGAGGCTGAAGATTTCCTGAAAAGTATGCAAAATTTCACCGGAGCAGGAAAAAGACTTGAAAAAGTCGTGGCAAACGAGCATTTTGTGATGTTTAAAGACTTCGCCCATTCACCTTCCAAACTAAAAGCGACTACAAATGCAGTAAAAGAACAATTTTCCGAGCGCAAATTAATTGCCTGTATGGAATTACATACTTTTTCATCCTTAAATAAAAGTTTTCTCGAAGAATATAAAGGTTCTATGGAAATGGCAGATGATGCGCTCGTTTATTTCAATCACGCTGTAGTTTCGCACAAAAAACTGGAAGGACTTTCAAAAGACACGGTTTCAGTAGCGTTTGGAGGTGGGGTGGAAGTGGCGGACTCAACAGAAGAAGTGTTGCAATTCATTAATTCCCGTAATTTAAAAAACAGTGTTTTGCTGATGATGTCTTCCGGAAACTTTGACGGAATCGATTTTGATAAACTGGGTGAAAAACTTTTGGAAAAGTCTAATATCTGAAAATAAAACGTTTCATTACTATTGCAACAAGAATACTATAAAGGGTGCTTAATAAAATCATTGCGAGCAGCGATACAGTGGTTGTAGTTCCTGCTGAATAAACGGCCCGGGCATTTTCACTCATCCTGTCGAAAATTTCTTCTTTCGTCAGAATTTCGAATTCTTCATTTTCCTTTATCGTTTTGAATTCCTGAGGATCATCAAGCATTTTTCGCACTGCCATTTCCTGCTCTGCAATTTTATGCTCATTGTATCCCGGATCTATTTTACTGTAATATACATATAAGAAGATAGAAACCAATAAGGCGTAAGGCACTCCGGCAGACATTGCATTTTTGATATCATTGAGCATATTACTTTGTTCTGTTTCCTCTCGTTTATGAAAATAAAGACCCAATGCAATTGCGAGCAAAATGAACAAGATATTTATCATAATAATCGGTCGAAGGTCATCGCCGCTTATTCCGCTCCAAAAAAACATCATTTTGGCAAGCATAAAAAGTAAGGCAAACAGAACTCCGATTTTAACAGTAATACGCATAAAAAATCCCGGAACGAATAGTATCGGACCGGGACAAATTTACTATATCTTTTAGACTAACTGTTCATGGATACGAGGAATTCTTCGTTCGACATGGTGTTTTCCATGTGTGATTTCATAAACTCCATTGCTTCCACCGGGTTCATGTCTGCAATGAATTTGCGCAGCACCCAGATTCGCTGAAGGATATCCTTGCGAACAAGCAAATCTTCGCGACGCGTACCTGATGCCAATATATCAATTGCCGGATAAATTCTTCGGTTTGAGATCTTACGATCAAGCTGCAATTCCATGTTACCCGTTCCTTTAAATTCTTCAAAGATTACTTCGTCCATTTTTGAACCGGTTTCAGTAAGTGCTGTCGCAATAATGGAAAGCGAACCTCCATTTTCAATTTTACGTGCAGAACCAAAGAAACGTTTAGGCTTGTGTAAAGCATTTGCATCCACACCACCCGATAATACTTTTCCGGAAGCCGGAGAAACCGTATTGTAAGCCCGTGCAAGACGCGTAATTGAGTCAAGAAGGATACAAACGTCATGTCCGCACTCAACCATTCGCTTAGCCTTTTCTAGTACCATATTTGCCACTTTTACGTGTCTGTCGGCCGGCTCGTCAAAAGTGGAAGCAATAACTTCAGCTTTTACGGAACGCGCCATATCTGTAACCTCTTCCGGTCGCTCGTCAATAAGTAGAACGATTAAATAAGTTTCAGGATGATTTGCTGCAATTGCATTCGCAACATCCTTTAAAAGCATTGTTTTACCTGTTTTAGGCTGAGCCACGATCAAACCCCGCTGACCTTTCCCTATAGGCGTAAATAAATCGATGATCCTAGTGGAATGATTGCCCGTACCCATAAAAAGATTTAGTCTTTCTGTCGGAAAAAGCGGAGTCAGGTAATCAAAGGGCACGCGGTCGCGGATTTCAGCTGGATTTTGTCCATTGATCGCTTCAATACGTACCAAAGGGAAGTATTTTTCGCCCTCTTTAGGTGGACGAATACTGCCTCGAACGGTATCACCTGTTTTCAGACCAAACAATTTGATCTGTGACTGGGAAACATAAATATCATCCGGCGAAGTCAAGTAGTTGTAATCTGAGGATCTCAGGAAACCATAGCCATCAGACATGATGTCGAGTACCCCTTCACTTTCAATAATGCTGTCAAACTCAAATTCAGGTTCCTTGTACCGGTTCTTGAGGTCCTTGTCAAAGTTATTGTTCTTTTTGTCGTGGTGGGTGGGCTTTTGGTGCTGGTGGTTCGCCTGGGGATGGTTGGACTGCTGGCCTTGGTTCTGTGCTTGGGATGTGTTGGGCCTTCTGCTTGGGGTCTGCGGTTTTTGTGGACCGGAGGGTTTGCTTTCCTTCTTCGGCGGATGTCCCTTTGAATCCACCTTTCCAACCGTGGGATCCGCTTCCGGAGCCCGCTCCGTAGTATCCGTCCGAGGAGCTTTGGCTTCCGGCGCATCAGCTCTGGGAGCCCGTTCCCTTCTCGGTTTTGGCCCGGTTTTTTCCTTTTGGGGTTTCGGGGACGATGGCTCGGCGGGAAGGGCTGAGCTTTCGGCCACGACTTTTGGGTTGGCAGCCTGTAGATCTAGAATTTGATATACAAGGTCCAGTTTTTTAAGGGTTTTGAATTTGGGCACTTTAAGTTCCTTGGCAATCTCTTGCAACTCAGGAAGCTTTTTAGCTTTTAGATCTGAAATCTCGAACATTAAGTAAAGAATAAGTTAAACTTGTCTAATCAGAATAATTGAAGTAAAGGTTATTGGGATGCTACTGGAGGATAGGTTTCCTAGGTAAGTACTTCGCTAATAACGCCACAATATTACAAAAAAATTAAAAAAATAAGAGAGCAATTGTCAAAAAAGACATTTATTTTTGCGTTTTGAAATCGAATTGTACAATGATTCAGAGGATTCAGACGTTTTATTTGGTGGTGATGGCCTTGATTTCAGGGATACTCCCATTGATTCTGGAACTGTGGAAGGATGGGGATGGCACGGTGGTATTTGCACAGGACACCGCCTGGTCGGGCTTCACATTTTATGGAGCGGCCCTTTTGGCGCTGATTTCGATTTTTTTGTACAAGAACAGACAAAATCAATTTGTATTGAACAGATTGAACATCATATTGAATCTTTTTTTACTGGGATTTTTCGTTTATCGATCGCTAAACTTATCCGGAGAAACTTTGGTTTCACAGAAGGGTATTGGGATGCTGATTCCTGTATTTTCTATCGTTTTTCTGGTCCTGGCCAACAGGGCCATCAAAAAGGATGAAGATCTTGTAAAATCTGTTGATCGCTTGCGTTGAATCCAACATCTTAGTAGTATTAGTGCGAGAAAGCCCCGAATTTCGGGGCTTTTGTGTTCTATCTCCTTCCCAGTTCCACCACTTCGAGATCGGATATGTTGTCCCCATCGATCACAAATCGGAGCATGGTCCGTATCTGGTGGAATCCCTGTCTGCCACAGGCACCGGGGTTCATGTGCAACACTCCCAATTTTTTGTCGTTCATCACCTTTAAGATATGGGAGTGTCCACTGATGAAGAGCCTTGGGGGATTGCGGTGGATCTCCTCCCGGACCCTGGGATCATAGTGACCGGGATAGCCCCCGATATGGGTGATCCAGACATCCACGTCCTCACAAAGGAAGCGATTGTGCTGTGGATATTCCCGTTGTATTGTATGATCGTCTATATTGCCGTATACCCCACGGACCGGTTTAATGGCCTTCAATCGGTCCATGATGGAGCGGGTGCCGATATCCCCCGCATGCCATATTTCATCGGCCTGTCCCGCATATTTTTCGATGGTTCCGTCCAAGTGGCCATGGGTGTCTGAAAGCAATAAAATCTTGGTCATAACGCTAAAAATATGCTAAAAAGAAAGTGGGTTATCGGTGTTGGAACGGATTGGACTATCTTTAGTGGCCTAAAGTAAGGGATTCCATTGAGATATTTTATCCAATTTTCCTATAATGGGAAAGCGTACCACGGATGGCAAAAGCAACCCAATGCCATGAGCGTGCAGGAGGTATTGGAAATGGCCCTATCCACAATTTTACGGCAAACCATTGAAGTCGTTGGGGCGGGAAGGACCGATGCCGGGGTACATGCCCGGCAAATGTTCGCCCATTTTGATGCCGTTTCCATTGGGGACAAGGGGGATTTGGCCCATCGCCTCAATGCCCTGCTCCCCGAGGACATCGCAATCCAAAAAATCCATTCCATGGTCCCCGGGGCCCATGCGAGGTTTGATGCCCTTGAAAGGGCCTATCAGTACCTGTTGATCCGGCAGAAGGACCCCTTTTACAATGACTACGCCCACAGGCTGGACCGGGAACTGGATCTGAAGGCCATGAACCAAGCGGCCCAATTTTTGTTGCAGTACAAGAATTTTGAATGTTTTTCAAAATCCAATTCCGATGTGAAGACCTTTGATTGTGAACTTCGACATGCCCATTGGGAAGTCGAAGGAGACCTTTGGGTATTTTCGATCAAAGGGGACCGATTTCTTAGAAATATGGTGCGGGCCATAGTGGGAACCCTATTGGAGGTGGGCATGGGCAAGAGGACCCCAGGGGACATCCATGAACTGCTGGCCAGCGGAGATCGTGGCCGGGCCGGGGTATCGGTCCCTGCAAAAGGATTATATTTGACGGAGGTTTCATACCCAAAAGAGCTATTTGATGAGCAAAAGTGAAGAAACGGGAAAGGCATTTGACATTAGGTTGTTCAAACGGGTCTTCGCGCATACCGCCCCCTATAGGGGCATCTTATGGTTTGTGGCCATTGTGGCCATACTTTCCGCCATATTTGCAGCCGGGATTCCCATTGTGGTGGAGGACATCATCAACAGTTCCCTGCCAAGCAAGGATGGGGAACAATTGCTGAACGCCATACTTTTTTGGGCGGCCGTCCTCTTGGGACAGGTCATCACCCAACTTTTGTTCAACTATTACGCGAATCTTCTCGGGGAATCGGTGATCCGGGATATCCGTTTAAGGCTCTTTGGGAAAATGACGAGCTTCAAAATGGCCTATTTTGACAAATCCTCCATAGGGGTATTGGTCACCAGGGCCGTTGCCGACCTGCAGCGTATTGGGGAGATTTTTAGCCAAGGTTTTTTTATGATCATTGCCGATGTGCTCAAAATGTTTTCCGCGGCCATCATCATGTTGGCTCTGATCGTCTTTGCCATTCTGCCCCTGATCCTGATCGCCACCCGGCTGTTCCAAAGGGCCATGAAAGTGGCCTTTATAGAGGTACGTGCCCAGGTATCCAATCTCAATTCCTTTGTGCAGGAACGCATAGCGGGAATGAAGATCGTACAATTGTTCAACCGGGAGGAAATCGAAAGGGAAAAATTCAAGGTCATCAACGAGAAACATCAGAACGCCTGGTTGAAAACGGTCTGGTACAACTCCATTTTTTTCCCCATAGCGGAAATCGCGAACTCCATTGGGATCGGCCTGGTCGTATATTTTGGACTGATCCAAAACCTCCAGGATTCAGGCTTGGACAACCAGGGTGCCATTATCGCTTTTTTCTTCCTGATGGACCTGTTATTCCGTCCCTTGCGACAGATTGCGGACAAGTTCAACACCCTACAGATGGGTATGGTGGCCGCAAACAGGGTGTTCAAGATCTTGGATACGGACAGCCATATCGCGGACCAGGGCAAACTGGTCAGGAGCGACGTAAGGGGAGATCTTGAATTCAGGGATGTCCGTTTTGGCTATGCCCCGGGGGAAGAGGTACTGCACGGCATATCCTTCAAGGCAAAGGCCGGGGAGACCGTTGCCATAGTGGGGGCCACCGGTGCGGGAAAATCAACCATCATCAATCTGTTGAATCGTTTTTACGAGATCGATTCTGGGAAGGTCCTGGTGGATGGGACCGATATCAAGGAATTGACCCTACATTCCCTAA
This sequence comes from uncultured Allomuricauda sp., assembly GCA_937911965.1. Lineage (GTDB taxonomy): Bacteria > Bacteroidota > Bacteroidia > Flavobacteriales > Flavobacteriaceae > Flagellimonas. Next base: position 8,671 of record CALDPL010000467.1, read on the forward strand.
GATCCAATATTGCGGTCGTATTGCAGGACGTATTCCTTTTCGCCGACACCATTGCCAACAATATTTCGTTACGTGACCCTTCCGTTGACAAGGAACAGATTGAAAATGCGGCCAAACAGATCGGGGTGCACGAATTTTTCACCAGCCTCCCCGGAGGGTATCAATACAATGTCAAGGAGCGCGGGGCCATGCTTTCCAGTGGACAGCGTCAATTGATCGCCTTTCTTCGGGCCTATGTGAGCAATCCGAGCATCCTGATCTTGGATGAGGCCACCTCTTCAGTGGATACCTATTCCGAACAATTGATCCAAAGGGCCACCGATAAGATCACCCAAGGAAGGACCTCCATCATCATTGCGCACCGATTGGCCACGATCAAAAAGGCGGATAAGATCATAGTCATGGACAAGGGACAGATCGTCGAAACAGGGACCCATCGGGAACTCTTGGAAAAAGGCGGGTACTACAACGATCTCTATATGGCGCAGTTCATGAGCGAAGAAGTCGCCTAGGGATCACCCCAGATCTTTTTTGATGATTTTGATCAGTTCCTCCGCTCCCTTGAAGGGAACAAACTGGCTGTCCTTAATATAGGATATCGATCCCGTTTCCTCACTGACCACCAAACAAAGGGCATCGGTCTTTTCCGCAATTCCCATGGCGGCCCTATGTCTCAACCCGAAACGAAGGGGGATGTTCCGGTCATTGGACACGGGCAGGATCACCCTGGTGGCCGTTATAAAATTTTCCTGGATCACTATGGCCCCATCGTGCAGGGGACTGTTCTTAAAGAAAATACTCTCCAGTATGGGTTGGGTGACCTGGATGTTCATGGCGTCCCCTGTGGTTTTGATAAAGTCCAGGGAATTGTTCCTTTCGATCACGATCAGTGCACCGGTCCTGGTGGAGGACATACGTTCACAGGCCCCGACTATGGCCTCCACATCGGTATTGGTTGGAAGCTGGTCCTGTTTTAGGAACTTGAAGCGTTTGAGGAAATTTCGTTTGGAGGCAAAATTGGTGGAACCCACCATCAACAGGAATTTGCGGATTTCCTGTTGGAAGACTATGATCAGGGCAATTAGGCCGATGTTCATAAAGCCCCCCACCATGCTGCTGATCATTTTCATCTGAAGCAGTTCGGTGAGTTTCCACAAGGCCCATACGATGACGATCCCGGTGAATATATTGATGGCGACGGTCCCCTTGACCAATTTGTACACGTAGTAGAGCAGGGCGGCAACAAGGACGATGTCAATGATATCCGTTATCTTGAATTCGAGAAAATTTAAAAATTCCAAGTGCGGTGTTTTTGTAAAATTAACAAAAATGGGAATATTCCATCAGAGTGCGTTCGCCTTCAAAACTTCCACAAGTTTAACACATTCCACGGCTTCTTTCACATCGTGGACCCTAATAATATTGGCCCCCCTGAGCAAGGCAATGGCATGAAGGGCCGTACTGCCGTTGAGTGCTTTCACCGGGGAGGTTTCCAAAACCTTGTATATCATTGATTTTCTGCTGAGCCCGATCAATAGGGGCAGCCCAAAGTGCCGGAACAGATCCAAATGGTTCAAGAGGGTATAGTTCTGCTGGATCGTCTTGGAGAAACCCAGGCCGGGATCCAGGATGATATCGTTGATCTTGAAGGACACCGCCTCGTGGACCTTTTCGGAAAAATAGTGTGATATTTCCTTGATCATATCATCGTATTGGGTACCCTGTTGCATGGTTTTTGGATCGCCCCGCATATGCATCATGATATAGGGGACCCCGAGCCCGGCCACAGTGGAAATCATTTCAGGGTCCAGGTTCCCCGCGGATATATCGTTGATCAGAGCGGCGCCATGGGCCACACCGGCCGAAGCGACTTTGCCGCGGAAGGTGTCGATGGAAATCAAGGTATCGGGGAAGTGCTTGAGGACCAGATCCAGCATGGGGAGCAGGCGCCGGAGTTCCTCCTCCTCGGAAATTGGGTCCGCTCCCGGCCTGGAACTGTATGCCCCCATATCGATAAAGGTGGCCCCCTGCTCGAGCATGGCCTCCACCCGGGCAAGAACGGATGCCTCGTCCCTGTACGATCCTCCGTCATAAAAGGAGTCCGGTGTCAGGTTCAGAATGCCCATTACCCTGGGAGTGTCCAGATCCACCAATTCACCTTTGCAGTTAATGGTCATAAAGAATAGTTGCTTTGTCGGGTTTCATTATCTTTGGCCAGGTGCATGTCCTGCACCTGAAAACAGGACGGAATTTACGCAAATTGCAATTGATATATGCAACGAACCTCCCAACAATACGACGCAGTGATACAAAGCTGTAGGGAATTGTTCTTAAAAAAAGGCCAGGACTACGGGACCGCATGGCGGATCTTGCGCCTGCCTTCCCTTACGGATCAGATATTTATCAAGGCACAGCGAATCCGTGGCCTTCAGGGGAACGCGGTGCAAAAAGTGGACGAGGACCAGGAGTCCGAGTTCATCGGAATCATCAATTATTCGATCATGGCATTGATCCAAATAGAAAAAGGGGTCGCCGAGCAGCCCGATTTGACCCTTGACCAGGCCCTGTCCCTATATGACGATGAAGTGGCCGTCACCAAGAAACTCATGGAAGACAAGAACCACGATTACGGGGAGGCCTGGAGGGAGATGCGGGTGAGTTCCCTTACCGATCTGATTTTGCAAAAACTGTTTCGGGTCAAAGAAATCGAGAAGAACCTGGGGGCCACTTTGGTCAGTGAGGGGGTGGACGCCAACTACAGGGACATTGTCAATTATGGTGTCTTTGCCCTGATTCACCTGGGAGGGGTCCCCAATGGACATTCTCCCTCCGGTACTGCCGAAAAAAACCAATAGCCCTTGCTTAATGAATATTATATTCCACCAAATATGAAGTACTTAGTCTGGATTTCCCGGATCATCGTGGGCCTTTTGTTCATCATCAGTGGCCTGATCAAATTGAACGACCCCATGGGATTTTCCTTCAAATTGGAGGAGTACTTCAGCATAGGGGTGCTGAACCTGCCCTTTTTGATGCCCATGGCACTGGGCATATCCATCGTCCTGGTCATAGTGGAAGTGCTGTTGGGGATATTCCTCCTTCTGGGCTTCAAGCCCAAGTTCACCCTTTGGAGCCTGTTGTCAATGATCGTGTTCTTCACCTTTTTGACCTTTTATTCCGCCTATTTCAACAAGGTGACCGACTGCGGCTGTTTTGGGGACGCCATCAAGTTGACCCCTTGGGAATCCTTCGCTAAGGACGTTCTGTTGTTGGTCCTGATCCTGGTCCTGATCATCGGCCGTAAGCATATCCGACCTCTATTGGCCCCGAGGGCCAATTGGATCGTGGCAGGTTTGTCCCTTTTGGCTTGTATTTGGTTCGCAACCCACGTGCTGAACCACCTGCCCTCGGTTGATTTCAGACCCTATAAGATCGGGGCGAACATTCCGGAGGGAATGGGGATTCCCGATGGGGCCCCGCAGCCCATCTATGATTATGCGTGGAAGTTCATGGTGGACGGAGAGGAAAAGGTGGTGGTGACCCAAGGCGATTATCCGAGCGTTGAGGGGGAATTCATCGATGTGGAAACCAGCTTGGTCCAAAAGGGCTACGAGCCTCCCATACATGATTTTACCATTGAACGGGAAGGGGAGGACCATGCCGCAGAGTTGATGCGCGAAGAAAAATTGGTGTTGGTGGTCGCCTATGATCTGGCAAAGAGCAAGAAGGAAGGATTTGAGGACTTGGCCCAAACGGTGAGATCGGCAAGGGAAAAGGGCTATAAGGTCATAGGGGTATCGGCATCCAATGAGCAGCAGGCCCAGGTGATAAGGGACCAATACGGATTGGAGCTGGATTTTTATTTCACCGATGAGACCACCCTTAAGACCATCGTGCGTTCCAACCCGGGAATCTTGGTGCTCCGGCAGGGGACCATAGAGCAAAAGGTCCACTACAACGATTTTGACAAACTGAATTTCGAATAACAACTAGAAGCAAAACAGAAAATGAGAGCAAAAATAGTAGCCGGAAACTGGAAAATGAACAAGACCCAAAAGGAAACCGAGGCCCTGCTCTCGGAGCTTTTGAAGGAAGTGCCCAGGCAGGGGCCCCAGGTAATCGTGGCCCCGAGCTTCGTCAATCTGGCCGCCGCCAAATCCATTCTGGGGGAATCCGGGATACAGGTGGCCGCACAGAACATGCACCAGGCGCAAAGCGGGGCCTATACCGGAGAGGTTTCCGCACAGATGTTGTTGGACATCGGGGTGGATACCGTTATACTGGGGCATTCCGAGAGAAGGTCGCTTTTTGGGGAAACCGATGAGCTTTTGGCCCAAAAGGTAAAGGCCGCCCTTGAAGCGGACATGAAAATAATTTTCTGTTTTGGGGAAGAGCTGGAAGACCGCAAGTCTGGAAGGCATTTTGAGGTGGTCGGCTCCCAGTTGAACAATGCCCTTTTTGAACTTGGGGCCAATTCCTGGAAGAATATAATCTTGGCCTACGAACCGGTATGGGCCATTGGGACCGGGGAGACGGCCAGTCCCGAACAGGCCCAGGAAATGCACGCCTTCGTCAGGGAGTCCATTGCCAAGGCCTTTGGAGCTTCGGTGAGCGAAGGGGTTTCGGTGCTCTACGGCGGAAGTGTAAAACCTTCCAATGCCGCGGAGATTTTCTCCAAACCCGATGTGGACGGGGGGCTGATCGGTGGGGCATCCCTGCTGGTCCCTGACTTTGTGTCCATAATCAAATCCATTTAGACGCCTAAGGGAACAGCTCCATGATCTATCTCGAATACGATTTCAAGGTAACCCCCCCGGAACCTTTTACCGATATCCTGACGGCGGAACTGGGAGAACTCGGTTTTGAAAGCTTTTTGGTGCAGGACAGCGGGGTGTTGGCCTATATCCAAAAAACCGATTGGAGGGAAGGGATGTTGGATGGGCTTTTTGTCCGGCAATTGCCCGAAGTGGAGATCGATTTTTCCTGGAAGGAGATACAGCCCCAAAACTGGAATGCCCAATGGGAACGCAATTTCCATCCGATCCAGGTGGGGGACCAATGCGTGGTCAGGGCCCCCTTTCACCAGGTCCCGCAGGTGGAATACGATATCGTGATCGAGCCCAAGATGAGCTTTGGTACCGGCCACCACGAAACCACCCATATGATGCTTCAGCACATCCTGGAGACGGATTTTAAGGGAAAATCCGTCCTGGACATGGGTTGTGGAACTGCTGTATTGGCGATTCTGGCCAAAAAAAAGGGCGCGACGACAGTGGTTGCCATAGATATTGACCGATGGTGCTATTTGAACGCCCTTGAGAACGTGGAACGGAACCAATGTGCCGATATCGAGGTCCATCAAGGGGATCGTAACCTATTGGGAAATCGGGGATACGATATTATACTGGCCAACATCAACAGGAATATTTTATTGGAGGATATTCCAATCTACGCCAAATGCCTCAATCCCAAAGGAGCTCTTTTTTTGAGTGGCTTCTTTATGGAGGATCTGGATGCCATTTCCGAAGAATGTGGGGACAATGGGCTGAAATTTGAAAAAAAACTGGACCGCAATAACTGGATTGCCGTAAAATATGTAAATTAGAAAGACTTAAACTCCACAATCATGGACCCACGGGAAAAGCAACTTGAGGATGTCCTTCTTGAGGAAGGGACGGCGGACTTAAATGAAATTGTACTGTTCAACGATGATGTGAATACCTTTGACCATGTCATTTCGACCTTGGTGGAAGTGTGCGGTCACTCCTTTGAGCAGGCGGAACAGTGTTCCTTGATTGTACATTACAATGGGAAATGTACCGTAAAGACCGGGGAGTATTCCGAACTCAGGCCCCGATGCACAAAATTGCTTGAGGCCGGGCTCAGTGCCGAGATTGTCTAATCCCCAGCCCCCCAGATCCCCCGACTTGCCCCCTGACTTACCTCTTTTGCATTTGGTCCACCTTGAAAAGGTGGGTAATACCTATGTCAAAACTGAAATGGAAAATAATAAAATGGGGAACTTCGGGATTCCATGTGCCATGACAAACCCATATAAGGGAAACAGGCCCCTATGGACCGAGGAATCCCCAAAATTCCCCAAGGAGCGATGAGTAATTTTTTTAAGGCTGAACTCAAGGATCGGTTTTTGGAATACGCATTGGAGTGCGGGGAATTTTTTGAGGTGCGGATCCTCTATGACGAATTCCTGCGCCCCAATTACGATTTGGGGTACGTGGAAGGACTGGTTCGGGAAATCCTTGAGTACGACCCGGGACTTCTGGATATAAAGAGCGGCCATGGACGGGAACTTTTCATGTTGTCCCCCACGGAAGCCACCGAGGATTTTATGGAAAATGGAGGCTTTATGGACCTCTATGTCAAGGAGGAGGAAAAGTGGGATGCGTTCCTGGGCCATATCTCCAATACAAGGATTCCTTCAAAACCGTTTGCAAAGGGAAGTGGGGCATCTTCCTTGAAAAAGGAGAAATCCATGCTTTATGCACTGATTTCAGCGGTCGCCCTGAGTTTCCTCTTTACCGTGTTCAGCATCTTCAAGCAAACTTTTTTGGAACCAAAGTATGTTCCGGTGGATGAGTTTGAAAGGAAATTGGAAATTCTTCAGCAACAGTATATCCAAGAAAACCAGCGGCTTCAATTTAAATTGGAACAGTCCCGTATGGACCTGGATTCCCTGGGCGGATAGTCCGTACCGGGCCCGGGTTCCCCTTAAGTCCCGGTTGTTTCGAGTCCCTTTCTACGAATAAGTTCCCTTTCGATGAGCTGCAGCTCCCTGGAGGACTGGGAGCCCACCGAAGAGTTCTCCTTCGCCCGTCGGATCAAATAGGGCATGACCTCCCGGACCGGTCCATAAGGCACATATTTGGCCACATTGTAATCTTCTCTTGCCAAATTAAAACTAATATGATCGCTCATGCCCAATAATTGAGAGAAGTATATGCGAGAACCATCTTTAGGTATATTGAGATTTTCCATTATTTGAGCCACCAAAAAAGAACTTTCT
>CALDPL010000468.1 GCA_937911965.1 uncultured Allomuricauda sp.
CGAGGACTGTGGCGATAACCTGGTGAGCTCCGCCGTTTTTCCCGCTACGGGAAGTTTGGAAAAGGGCAAATGGTACTCCATTGGCATCCAGGTCAAGAGCAATACCGGATCCAATACGGACGGTCATGTCACCTATAGCGTTGACGGCAATGTGATCTTGGACGAGGCCATTCGATGGACCACCGATGAATCCAAGCGATTCATAGACCAATTGACCTTCTCCACTTTCAGGGGTGGAAGCCAAGAGCATTGGATGGTCGATCGGGATACCCAATTGAAGATTGACAATTTAAGGGTGGAAAGCGTCGGAAATCCGGGACAACCCGGTTCCACTGAAGGCGGAATCATGTATCCCTTTGCAAGTATGACCACTATTTTCGTGGGCCAATCCGTGGACTTTAAGGACTATTCCACTAGGGTGGAATCACGCCAATGGACCTTTGAAGGGGGTTCCATAGACACTTCAAGTCAAAATGAGGTCACCGTGACCTACAGTCAACCGGGAGAATTTGCCGCTACCTTGGACCTGATCTTTACGGACGGTTCCAAGGGTTCTGAAACGTTCTTGATCACGGTCAATGAAGAACATGTGCCCCTGGTTTCCGTGGAGGGACCGACCTACGTCTTCTACTCTGAAGATCCGGACCTTCCCCAAGACCATCCCAAATTCAACCTTCAGGACTCGGGTCTGGGCCTTGCACAGTTCAGCGCTTCCGCCTTTGAAGGGAACGAATCCATGAACCTGTCCATCGATCCTTCCGCATCGAGCACCTTTGCCATGTTGCAGACCGAAAAAGTGGGCACTGCCGATCTCACCCAGTTTATCAATGGCTATTTGAACATCGCCCTGAAATCCACCAGCCAAGATCCGGTACACGTGAGGATCGAAGGGGGAGGAGCCAATTCCTATGCCAAGGTGAATGCGGGTGATTACGGATTTGAACGGGATGGAAACTGGCACTTTATCAGCATCCCCATGCAGGATGTCCTTTCCCGTATCGATACGGAGGCGGGCCAATTGGCACTCTTGGGAAGCTTTGATCAGTTCAGGTTGAGAAACCAGACCGGGGAATTTGATTCTTCGACCTTTGATTTCTCCGCGGACTTTATCTTCTTCTCAAACGAATTGCCGGTACTGGCCGGAAATTGATCGGAAACAAAACCGGGCTTATCGGCTCCAAAGGGGGCCGATACTGCCCGGTTTATCATAATTTTAAGTCCACCCTTTTTTATGGGGCCATTGGCTCCGGGGGCAAGTGGGTCCATTCCAAGGTATGGGCCCAAAAGGGAGGGCACCCTCCCATGGATATGCATTTAAAACGTAACCAATGTTGATTGCGACCTTACAAAAAGAAAAGAAGGGCTTTTTCAAGGTTCTTTTGGGATTGTTTCTCTTTTGGGGAGGAATCTCCTCGGCCCAGGAACACTCCAGTCGATTGAACCAGGGATGGGAATTCCTCAAAGGGGACCTGGGTGGCATTTGGGAAGCGGTCCGCCCCGTAAAAAAGGGGAGCCCGGAGAGTGTGCCCCTTTGGGACACGGTCAGCCTTCCCCATACCTACAATCGGTACGATGCAGTTGATCCCGATAAAAATTATTATCAGGGTCCTGCCTGGTACCGTCAGAACATTTCCGTGGAAAATCCCTATGAGGGAGGAAGGACCCTGCTTCATTTTGAGGGCTCCGGACAAAAGACCAAAGTCTATATCGATACGGTCTTGGTGGGCAGTCATGTCGGGGGATATGACGAATGGACCGTGGACATAACCCAGGCCGTGGCTTCCTTCAATCAACGGACGGATTATGCCAAAAGATTCCAGGGCAAGGTTCCGGTCTCCATTCGAACCGACAACAGCCGGGACCTGGAAATGATTCCCTCCGATATGGGAGATCACAACCTGTACGGGGGATTGCACAGGTACCTGAACCTGGTATATGTTCCCGCCCTGTCCCTGGACAAGATCTTTGCCAGGGCCCAAGTGGATGAAAAGGGTAGAAAGGGAAGCCTGGAGCTTGCATTGCGATGGTACAACCCGGATGGGCTGACCCATGCCAAGATCGAAGTCAGCCTTACCGATCCCAAGGGAAAGCAGGTCAAGGATTTTAATGTCGCCTTAAAACCATCTTCTGAGGACCAACAACTTTGGACCACGGAACTGCGAAGGCCCATTTTGTGGTCCCCAAAAAATCCGGCACTGTACACCCTTAAAGTCAGGGTGACCTCCGATGGGGGATCCCATGAACTGGAACAAAAAATAGGATTCAGACATTTTGAATTCAAAAAGCAGGGCCCCTTTTATCTCAATGGGGAACGGCTGATGCTCAGGGGGACCCACAGGCATGAGGACCATGCCGGGGCAGGGAGTGCCATGACCGAGGAACAGATTGTCCGGGAGATGGAAATGATGAAGGAAATCGGGGTCAATTTCATCCGTTTGGGACACTATCAGCAATCCAGGATCGTCCTGGAACAATGCGACCGCTTGGGCGTCATGGTCTGGGAAGAGATTCCATGGAACCGTGGCGGCCTGGGGGGGTCCACCTATCAGGCCCAGGCCAAGCGAATGCTTACCAATATGATCGAACAGCATTACAACCACCCTTCGGTGATCATCTGGGGCATGGGCAACGAAAATGACTGGCCCGGGGATTTTGCGGAATTTGACAAGGAGAAGATCGGGACCTTCATGAAAGAACTCAACGATTTGTCCCATTCCTTGGATCCCAGTAGGAAAACGGCCATCAGGCGTTGTGATTTCTGCAAGGACATCATCGATGTATATTCCCCATCCATTTGGGCCGGCTGGTACCGTGGAAATTACAAGGAATACAAGGAGGTTTCACGAAATCAATTTGAGCGGGTAGATCACTTCCTGCACGTGGAATGGGGCGGGGACAGCCATGCCCGAAGACATTCCGAAAACCCGGACAACATCCTTTCAAGGATAGCAACGGGGCAGGGTGCCGATGAACGCACCGGGGATGCGGCCCTGTATGGAGGTTCTACCCGGGTATCCAAGGATGGAGACTGGAGTGAAAGTTATATCGTCAATCTGATCGATTGGCATTTGAAGGAACAGGAAACCATGGATTGGCTCACAGGTACGGCCTACTGGCCCTTCAAGGATTTCTCCACCCCGCTCAGACCCGAAAACCCGGTACCCTACGTAAACCAAAAGGGAATCGTGGAACGCGACTTCACAAGAAAGGAATCCTTCTATGTGTTCCAATCCTATTGGACCGAGGAATTGATGGCACATATCTATGGACATAGCTGGCCGGTGCGATGGGGCAGGGAAGGGGAAGAAAAAATGATCAAGGTATACTCCAATGCAGAAAAGGCGGAACTCTTTTTCAATGGCATCTCCATGGGTACCAAGAAAAGGAACAGCCAGGACTTCCCTGCGGCAGGACTGCGATGGATGGTGACCCCCAAGTCGGGGAACAATGAGGTACGGGTCATCGCGTACAGCAAAGGACTGCAGGTGGAGGACCATATCAGCTTTCAATACGAAACCAGAAGCTGGGGGGAACCCGTAAAAATGGAATTGAAAAAGGTGGACCAAACAGAGGGTATTGCCACTGTGGAAGTCAAGCTGTATGATGCGAAGGGAGTGCAGGTACTCGATGCCGCCAACTATGTTCGGTTTTCACATATTGGGGACGGGAAATTGCTCGAGAACCTGGGTACATCAACGGGATCCAGTCTGGTACAATTGTACAATGGACGGGCGATCATCCAAGTGGAAACCCGTGGAGGAAGTAATACCGTCGGCGTAAGCTCGGAGGGACTTCCCACCGTTTTCCTGAATCTGGATTGATATTATGGTATAAAAAACATATACAATGAAACTGAATTACGGTATTTTCATGCTGGCCTTGGTCACAATTCTGGGCAGCTGCTCCGGGGGGCGCAAAACGGAATTGCCCCCAAGTCCCTTTGAACATGCGGCCACCCAGACCCGAATCCTGCTCGGGGAGGTCAAAAGATTGAGGGCCGACAATGCCCAAAAACCCTTTCCAAGGACCCTGAACAAATATGGGGAACTCCACATGGTGAGCAGGAAGGACTGGACCTCAGGCTTCTTTCCGGGGACCCTTTGGCTGTTGTACGGAGAAACGGAAGACCCCTATTGGCTCGATAAAGCCAAGGAATTCACCGCATTGTTGGAACAGCAGAAAAACAATCCGGGATCCCACGACGTCGGTTTCCAGATTTACTGCAGCTATGGCAATGGATACAAGATCACCGGGGATCCGGCGTACAAAGAAATCGTGATCCAAACGGCCCGGACCCTGAGCACCCGATACAATCCTAATGTTAAGTCCATCCGATCCTGGGATCACAACACGGACAAATGGGATTTTCCCGTGATCGTTG
>CALDPL010000469.1 GCA_937911965.1 uncultured Allomuricauda sp.
TCAAAACCAATAAAATAAAAATTCTTCATGCTCCATCCAATATAAAAATAAAAGGAAGTCAAATCATCGATAAAGTAGTAAAAAAGCTTGCCGAAGAGGACGATAGAATTGAATTTCTATACACCAAGGGTTCGGTATATCTGGTCAGACTTCCAGTGGATCGGGAAATTCTTTCCTTTGAGAATCAAAGTTGGAGCGATTTCAATGCCTATATGGAAAGTCTTGCAATAGATCGGAGGATTCCGTATTTTGATTATACGGATGGTCCCGGGGAATACGCGACCTACGATGGGTCACATTTGTATTCTGAAACTGCCAAGGAGTTCAGTGTTGCATTGGCCAAGGACCTACTTGAGCACGACAAGTCCAGGGATGGTTTTGATCCCTGAAAAATCTTTTAAATGTTATCATGAAATTTAGTTCCCCCTATCATAACAGGACCTTCAAGTCCATCTGGTTGAAGCACTTTCGATCCGACCAGGCCGTTTTGAATCAGGACTGTTTTGTCGGTGTGGAATTTTGCAAATCAAAACCTGCTCCCCTGTATATCAATGTAGGGGGTACCAATACCAAGGGCATGCCCTATGGGATAAAAGCAGGATGCGACCACGCCTCCTTGAGGAACAAGGTTTTTCTTATTTATGATGTCCCGGGGTATTTGAACCCAACCTTCGGATCGCCCAATAGGTTCAAATTGCTCAAAATTCCACAATATCCCGGTTATCTATGTGATTTTGGGGATGCCATCAATTTGGAGGAATACTTGGAGCAACAAATCAGCAAACGGACAGGTTCAAAACTCCGAAACTATCAAAACAGACTAAATCGGGACCATAAGGTAAGTTACAAAATGGTTTGGGGCGATATTGGTTATGAGGAGTACGAGGAGCTGTTCGAACAATTCCATGCCCTATTGGTCAAGAGATTCAAAGAAAAACAGATTGTCAACAATAATCTTGACCCGGCCGAATGGCAATTCTACAAAGAAGTGTCCTTTCCAATGTTGAAGAGCAAGGAAGCTGGCCTGTTTGTCACCTGTATCGGCGATCGTCCCGCGGGGATAACGCTTCTGAATTTTTCCGATGAGCATGTGTACGACGTCATTCGGGTCTTCGACATCGCCTATTCAACATACCGGATTGGGAGTTTGGGTATCCTTAAGCAGATGGAATGGTGCCTGGCGAATGGATTTAAAATTCTTGATTTTTCAAAGGGGCATTACGATTATAAAAAACAGTGGAGCAACCGGGAGTATGTATTTCAATACCACATCCGGTATGACTCCCGAAGTCCAAGATGCTTCTTAGTCGCCATGCTCCTTGCACTCAAGTTCTATCTCAAGTTTTGGGCTCGAAAATATAACGTTCAGGAAACCGTTCATAAATTACGGTATAGACTTAGACCAAAGGACTGAATTACATAAAATTAAAATGATCGGTCGTTCCAACATACAAATTCATGAATGCATTTTTCAGTTCTACCTAGAACATCGCCTCCATGGCATGTGTACCGGAGAGGTCCACAACCTGCTGCTCGGTGGAAGTATGGGTTCCTTGCAACGTGGAGAAGGCTACCATCGCCTTAACTTGATAAAGGACATCCCGGATTATCTCGATTTTGGAATGCAATGGCCTTCCAATATGAAATCGATACGAATTCCCCAATATTACGGATATCTGGTGAAGTTGAAAGGCTGTTCTGGAATCGATGAATACCTCAGCGACCAAATGAGCAAGCGCAACATTAAAAACCTTAGGGCGAAAAAGAAAAAATTGGAACGCTTGGGATCTGTGGAGTACAGAGTTATGACAGGGCCTTTGGATACCAAGCAATACACGGATGCCTTTGACAGCATGCAATTGCTTCTAAAAAAAAGGTTCGATAAAAAGAAAATCCTCAACCGTTACCTGATGGATTGGAAGGGGCAGTACGACCAGGCACTTCCACGATTAATGGAAAAAAAGGCGCTCTTATTTGTCATTTTATTGGACGGGAAACCTGTGGGAATGGCTTTGGATTATATCCTTGATTCCACGGTTTTCAGCCATATCCAAACCTTTGACCAAGAATTTTCCAATTATAATTTGGGCGACCTCATGATGTATTTTCAACTGGAGTGGAGCCTTGAGCATGGAAAATCGATTCTCGATCTCTCAAAGGGAGAAAACACCTTTAAAGAAAAGTGGTGCAACCAAAAGTACCGACTATACCATGAAGTAGGCTATCCAAAGGCTTCCCTTCCCATGACCGTGTGGGCATGGGGACTGGTCATTAAATACTCCTTGATTCAAAAACTGCGCGAGCTTGGATTGTTGGGAAATATTGTCAATGTTGACAAACTCCTCTATAATAGATATCGCAGGGATTTCAACGAACAAATCCAAGCCAAAGGGGCCCTTTAGCGTATGTCCACATTGTTATACAAATTATGCAGGCCAATGGATTTTCACGAATCCACCCTTCTTTACAGGAAGGGGGCATCGGTATTCCAATCTTTGACCAACAGCATTGGCGGGGAAATCATCCGTTTTGGGGACATGGAGAACACGGACATTTATATGGATCCTAAAAAGCCTTTGCTCCTATCCAGTATGCCGGGTTACCTGGACATCCGTTTTCGTGGAGCAAACAATCTAATCGTCAAATCGATAAAAACCTATCCGGGTTCCTTGATAAACCTAAAGGCCTACCCTCATTTTGAATCCTACCTGGGCTCCCAATTCAACAACAAGAAAAGATCACAATTCAGGAGTTCCAGGGCCCTTATGGGCCATTGCTTTGAGATAAGGCACATGGTTTATTTCGGGGCCATTGAAAAGAGGGAATACGAAAGGCTGTTCGATGCATTGATCGAAATGCACAAGGCCCGGGTGGGAAAAAAAGGGAGCAGGGACGATACCTCAGGGATGTGGGACCTGTATCGGGACAGCGCCTACCGACAAATATTGGACAAGTCGGCCTGTATATCGGTCATATACCACGGGAATCGTCCCATTGCCATCAGCCTGAATTTCATATTGGGCAAAATCGTACACGGTTTCAATCGTTCTTTTGATATGGCCTATTCCAAATTTGGATTGGGGAACATCGAATTGTTGAACATGGTTCAATGGTGCTTTGAGCACGGATTCGAAATCCTTGATTTCATGAAAGGGGAATACGATTATAAAAACAAGTTCACGGATACCTCATACAATTTTACAATTCAATTGGCCTATGCACCTGAGTCCGGTCAAAGGCGCAATGGATTGTTGCTTTATTACGGATTCAAGGCCTTCTATGCCCTGTACAACACAGCAAGAACTTTGAACTTACACAAAATGTGGCATAAAATTTCCCGGCCAAAGTCCATAGGGTCTTTCCAATCCAAAACGGGAAAGGTCTTTATCTCTACTTTGGGCACGGATCGGCAAAGGGGGGACAGAGCCTCTCGATTGGATTGGAATTCCATAAAGAGTCCCGCCCTTAGAAGGGCCATTTGTGATTTTTGCCATAAACATAAAAAACCCTTGAATGGCATTGACCTGTATGGCCCTGATGAAATGCCCAATGCCATTGAATTGATCAGTGGGTCCCAAATGCTGTTGATCACTGAAAACAAAAAACAAAAACACCATCAATCCCAACCATGAAAAAATATTCGTTTTTGGAGGAATTGTTGATTTTGGACACAATCAAGGATCATTGTGAATCCATCGATATTGGGCCGACATCCCAAAGGGTTGATTTTGCTTCGGGCCCAAAGAACACGGTATTGGGAACCAAAGCCCGTTCCTATTGGGATGTACCCGATTATATGAAAATCGCCTTCGCCGGGAACAAGGTGAAGAATTTTGAAAGAACGGTGGCCCTATATGAAGGATCCTATATCAACTTGGGCCTATACACCGACCTCAATGACTTTCTCAAACAAAAGTTGAGTTCCAAGCGCATATCCAAATTAAGGGCCTATAAACGAAATTTGGAGCGGGTATTCTCCATAGAATATGCCTATTATTATGGAGTGGAATTGTCAGATCGGACCTATTCCATGCTGATGGATTCCTTAAAAACCATGATTTCCTCGAGGTTTGAGGAAAAAAAGATGGAGCATACGGCCCTTGAAGATTGGGAGAATTTCAAAAAACATGGCCAAGGGCTAATTGCATCCAAACGGGCAGCAATGATTGTAATTTACAACGAAGGAAGGCCGATACACATCTCCTTCAACTACGTTTGGGAAAAATTGGTATTCGGGTATGTCAGGGGGTTCGATCTTGATTATTCAAAATTTTATTTGGGGTTTATCGATATAATGATCCAAATCGAATGGTGCTTCAAAAAACAATTCCACATCTACGACCTGTTGAGGGGAAACCTGGACTATAAAATGTTGTTTGCGGATGGAACCTATCTGTATCGTGTCCATTTTATTGTTCCCGCTCTCCTTCACAAGCCCTTTTCCCTGCTTCGGTGGATTAGGACAGCCCTTAAATTCGATGTCTATTATCCCCTCAAGAGAAAGCTGGGGGTACTGTACTATGGCATTCCGTTTCTACCCAAAAAAACAATTGATAAGAATGTGTTCTATTTAATGGAAGAGCCCACGGAG
>CALDPL010000470.1 GCA_937911965.1 uncultured Allomuricauda sp.
TATGCTTTTCGGCAATGTGACCAGTCCCATCAGGCAATTGCACAGGATCTATGACGAGATCAACGACGCCCTGATCTATTCCGAGTCCTTCTTTGAAATCATGGAAGCGGAGGATGAAAGGGAAACCTCCGGTTCCTTTATTCCCCAAAAGTTGGAAGGGAACATAAAGATGAAGAATGTCGATTTCACCTATCCCAACGGGACCAAGGCCCTGCATGGGGTTTCCATGACCATACCCCCCAATACCATAACGGCATTGGTGGGCCTCAGTGGTGCCGGTAAAAGTACCGTGGTGAATCTATTGGACAAATTCTACAGCCCCCAATCGGGTGAAATCCTATTGGATGGACGCGACCTCCAGGAGTACGATACCCACTGGCTGAGGAACAAGATCGGGCTGGTGCTCCAAAGGAACCATATCTTTGGAGGCAGCATTATGGAGAATATACGGTACGGAAAACCCGGTGCCAGCGAGGAAGAGGTCTTCGAAGCGGCCAAAAAGGCCTATATACACGATCAGATCATGGAACTCCCCCAAGGCTATGGGTCCAAGGCAAGTTTACTCTCAGGGGGACAACAGCAACGGATTTCCATAGCCAGGATGTTTCTGAAAAACCCCCCGATCATCTTTTTGGACGAACCCACTGCCAGTCTGGATGCCATTGCCACCCAAGAGATCAAGAACAGTTTGGACGCCATCAAAAAAGACCGTACCGTGATCATCATCTCACACAGTATTTCCCAGATCATCGATGCGGAAAACGTGATTGTCCTGGACAAGGGCCGGGTGATGGAGCAAGGGACCCATGAGGAACTGTACTCCAAAAATGGAAAATACCATGAAATCTTCAGTGCCATGGCCAACAGCCTTAACCTGGAAAAGATTTCAGATACCTTGAGCGACCTTCAATAGGAAGGACAGATATTCGACTTGGACACCGTTTGCTTTTTGCATAAATTCAACTTGAATTTGGAACCATAGTTTGTGTATGCCATCATTGACATAGAGACCACCGGCAACGGCGTAAAGGGAAACAAAATCACCGAGCTTTCCCTTTTCCGGCATGATGGCCACAAAATCGTCGATGAATTCACCTCCTTGGTGAACCCCCAATGCCCTATTCCCCAATTTATCACAGGTCTGACGGGCATCGACGATCAAATGGTCCGCTTCGCCCCCATGTTCCAGGATTTGGCACAGACCATTTTGGAGTTGACCGAAGGGTGTGTCTTTGTGGCCCATTCCGTGAATTTTGATTACGGGGTAATCCAGGAGGAGTTCTCCCGGTTGGGCATCGATTTCAGGAGGAAAAAACTGTGTACGGTGAGAATGTCCCGCAAGCTCATCCCCGGCCTGAGTTCCTACTCTTTGGGCAAACTGTGCTCTGCGGTCCAAATCCCCTTGGTGGACCGGCACAGGGCCCGAGGGGATGCCCATGCCACAGTGCTCCTTTTTGAAAAGTTACTGCGGCATCCGGATGCGGACCCCCTGATAAAAACCTTTCTAAATGCCAAGAGCCAAGAGGCCACCCTCCCCCCTTTGTTGCCGAAATCTGTCCTTGACGGGATTCCCCAAAAGCCCGGAATCTATTATTTCAAGAATCAAAAAGGGGAAATCATTTATGTGGGCAAGGCCGTGAACCTAAAAAAAAGGGTGATCGGTCACTTGTACGACAAATCGGTCCGGGAAATTCAGATGTGCCGGGAAACGGCAGACATAACATATACCCTTTCGGGCAGTGAACTCCTGGCCCTTTTGATGGAGTCCGCGGAAATCAAAAGATTGTTTCCACAGTACAACAGGGCCCAAAAAAGAATGCCAAGGCGATATGCCATTTTTGCCTACCAAGACAGGAACGGGATACAACATTTGGCCTATAACCCAATCAAAGGGGTTCCCAAACCCCTGAAGGTCCTATACAGCCAAACGGAATGCCGGGCCTATTTGGAGAAACTCTGCAAAGGGTTTTCCCTTTGTCCGAAATACTGCCAGCTACAAAATACCCCATCGGCCTGCGCCCACCATGAGATCAACAGTTGTGAAGGCATTTGCAGGGAGGAAGAATCCGTAGAGGCCTATAATACAAAAGTGGAACAAGCCATTGCCCATATGGCAGAGTTGTCCTCGAAATCGACTTTCATCAGGGAGCAGGGCCGGGAACCGGGGGAACAGGCCGTGGTACTCATCTCCGATGGGATATACAAGGGATATGGATTCATAGATTCCGAACTGGAACTCTCCTGTCTTGAAGACCTTGAAGCCTACATCACGCCTCAAAGGAATACTGTGGAGACCGATAGCATCCTGTCGAGCTACCTTTTGAAACACGCCAATACCAAGGTTTTCATCCTTTGATGAAGCCCAGGACACCGATGTCAAAACCCTATGGGATGTCTTAAACCTCCGGTCTAAGGACTACCTTAAATTCCGCGGTCCCCTCCAAGGTTCTGAACCCTTTGTGTAATTCCTGTTGTTCCACATCATAGGGATAAAAGGTTATGGGCTCCACGCACACCATGTTTTTCACCTCGGTCCAGCACATGAAATGACCAAAACCTTCGGTTTCCAAAGTGAGTTCCTTGGTATCCCTTAGGGTAATGGAATTGCAGTCCGCAACCTGAAGGGCCCTGCTTCCCGCAGACAACACCTTCCTTAGGGGGATTTTCCTGTCCATGGTCCGTATGATCGGATTCTTGGAATACAGTTTGAATGCCGGGTGATATCCCAACATAAAGGGCATGCCCTGCTCCCCATTGATCCGAAATGTAATTTCCAGGGAGTCCTCCTTCAGGGAGAAGGATTTTTCAAAAACAAAATCATAGCGCCAGTACATTAGGGGCAGTGTGGATTTTTCCGGGTACTTGGAATTACGGATAGGGCTCCCTGCTTTATACTCCTTGATGAATTTGGCGGAATTTCCACCTAGGGAGACCATGCCATAAGGCATTCTTCGGAGCAGGCCATGTTGGTCCTGAAAGGCATCCCCTTTGGGGGTTTTCACGCTAAATCCAACCTGATCCAAAGGACCTATGATCGGGAACATTTCCGTATCGGAACTCCCCCAGCCCGGGCTTCCTTTTTGGTGAATGAACTGATGGCCGTCAGCCACAAAACTGATCAGTTCCCCTTTCTCTATACCTGCTGTCGTATTGTGTGATCTGAGTTCTATCATGGTTAAGGATTTGTTATTTCAGTCAATATACTCCAAAAAGTCGATTATATTAATCGTCATGGCCTCCAACGGTATATTGTTCATTGGACTTTTTCTTATATTGTACGTCTGGTTTTTCATGAGTGGATTTACAAAGAACAGTACCATTTGATCGGCATCCATACGATAACTTTTTTGAGTTTCGAAACCTTCGTTGTGCGGCCCTTCTCATTTGACTTTTTTCCTGTTTCTTAAAATTAACAAGGTGACCAAATAAATCAAAACAATCCCAAAAGGGATGACTATAAATCTATGCTCGGGCAAAAGATACCAAAGGGTGAGGACCAAAATCGTTCTACTTAGGGCATGAAAAATTCCAACCCAATGTTTTACGATCCAAGAGAAGGGTACCCACATCAATCCGGTCAGAATACCAACAGACATGGGCAGGGAGGAATGGTCGACCAGGAAAAACGGTATCGCAATGGCGTATACAAGAATGGCCTGGGCGGCCGTAAAGAGAAAGAGGGTGTCGAATTCGTTCTTTGGCTTGCTTTTGTCCAGGAAATTTTCACCAGTGAATTTTGAGAGAAACAGGCCGAGATACACAATACTCCCCGTTCCGATGAAAATTGACCAAACCGCTATAAAATCCGAGAAAAACAATCCGATTGTTCCAATTATGGACCAAACGATCATCCCGGCCAAGGGGGTCGCAAGAAATTTTTGATCGATAAATTCAATCCGCTGTTGTTCCAGTGTTCTTTCGTGCATAGGGAGGTTGGATCAGTTTTATTCTTTTTTAGTTTTAATTTTCTTATCAGTGTTTTTTTATCCGGCACAGCCCGTACACATCCATCTACTCAAACTGCATGGCCTTTACGGGACTTATCTTGGAAATGATCAGGGAGGGCAACAAAAGCATCAACAGACAGAGTACCATCACTCCTAGGTTCAGAAGTAGAATGGTGGGCAGTCCAATATCTATTGGAATATACTCTATATAGTATTCCTCCGGATTGGGGAACTTGAACATTCTGTACCGATCCTGAAGAAAGATGATCCCCAAACCGATGATATTGCCCCACAACAGCCCGATTCCTATCAAATAGGCCGCATTGTACAGAAACACCTTCCGTATGCTCCAATTGGAGGATCCCAAGGCCTTTAAGATCCCTATCATTTGGGTGCGCTCCAAAATAAGCACCAAAAGGGCGGTGACCATATTGATGCCCCCCACGATGATGATGATCCCGATGATCAGGGCGATGTTGAAGTCAAAGAGCGCTGTCCATTCAAAGATTCTGTAATACTTGGTCTTGATGTCCTGGGAATCCAAGCTGGAAAGGGTCTTTCCATAAATTTCGTTGCTCTTTTCCCCCAATTGGCCAAAGTCGTCCAAAAACACCTCAAAATTCCCGATCTGGTCCTCTTCCCAACGGTTCATGCGCTGTATGTGCCTCAAGTCCACAAAGACATAGGTGGCATCGAATTCCTCAAAGCCACTGTCGTAGATGCCCACGATATCAAACCTTCTGTTGTTGGGAATCTGGGACGGATCCCCATCCTTTAAAAAGAAGGAATTGAAGCGGTCCCCCAGTTTCAATTGCAGGCGATCGGCCAATTTTCTGGAGATCAACACCTCCTCGTTCAAATCTCCCGAATAATCCGGAAGCCTCCCTTCCACCAGAAACTCATCAAAGGCGGACCAATCATAATCCCGGCCCACCCCTTTTGCCAAAATCCCCTCAAAGGTATCCTCGGTACGGATGATTCCCCCTTTGGTGGCCACGGCCTGTACATGCCGAACGCCTTCGACAATATTGAAATCGGGATAAAATTCCTGATGGATGGAAAGGGGCTTTACCGAAACCTCGGAGGCGTTGTTGTCGTAATTGGAAATTTGTATATGTCCGTTGAAAGCGGAAATCTTTTCTCTGATCTTGGTCTGCAGGCCCACCCCGGTCGCGACTGCAATGAGCATCACCACCAAACCGATCGCAATGGCGGCGATCGCAATTTTTATAATAGGGGCGGAAATATTAACTTTATCTTCCTTCCCTGTAATCAGGCGCTTGGCAATAAACAATTCTAAATTCAAAGGATGCCCATTTTAACTATTTTCAAAAGTACAGTTTTATTGTTGTTCCTGGTATTTTCTTCCTGTAGGGGACAAGATTCCAAACCAACGGAACCTTCCACGGAACCCCAGATGGAACCCGCAGCGGAAATTGTGGTGGCCGCAAATCGGACGGAGGCCTACCTGCCCCTGCTCCAAGGAAAAAAGGTAGGGGTCGTCGCCAATCCCACCACAGTGATATTCCATAAGGGGGGACATACCCATTTGGTGGATTCGCTGCTTTCTTTGGGCATTGAGGTCCAAATGGTCTTTGCCCCCGAACACGGCTTCAGGGGCACCGCCGATGCCGGGGAACACGTAAAGGATGGCGTGGATTCCAAAACCGGCCTTCCGATCATTTCCCTTTATGGGGAGAACAGAAAACCCAGCCCCGGACAATTGGAAGCCCTCGATGTCGTCGTCTTTGATATTCAGGACGTGGGAGTGCGCTTCTACACTTATATTGCCAGCATGCAATTGGTCATGGAGGCCTGTGCGCAGAACAATACCCCCTTGATTCTTCTGGACCGGCCCAATCCCAACGGCCACTATGTGGACGGGCCCACCCTTTTAAAGGAGCACAACAGCTATTTGGGATTGAACCCCGTTCCCCTGGTCTATGGAATGACCTTGGGAGAGTACGCCCAGATGGTCAACGGAGAAGGTTGGTTGGAAGATGGGATCAAGGCGGACCTCACGGTAATTCCCTTGGAACATTACACCCATCAATCCGAATACCATTTGCCGATCAGACCCTCCCCAAACCTGCCCAACGATGTGTCCATCACCCTCTACCCCAGTCTGGGATTGTTCGAAGGGACCAATGTCAATGCGGGGCGGGGCACCGAGTTTCAGTTCCAGCGCTATGGGGCCTCCTTTTTGGACAGCACCCAATACGATTTCAGTTATGTTCCCCGACCCAATTTCGGGTCCAAGACCCCCAAGGAGGAGGGCAAGACCTGTTACGGCAGGGACCTTTCCCAGAGTCCCAGGATGGACAGGGTTTCCCTGCAATGGGTCATGGATGCCTACGACAATTCCGTGGACAAATCCAAATTCTTCCTCACCAGTGGCTTTACCAAACACGCGGGAACCCCCCTATTGCAACAACAGATCGAGGCCGGAATGTCCGAAGCGGAAATCAAGGCCGGATGGCAGGAAGATTTGGATGCCTTCAAAAAAATCAGGGAAGGCTATTTGATCTATGATTGATCCTCGGTAGTGGGCCTTCGATATTTGTGGAAAGGCTGCCTCAACAGCCCGTGGATGCTACTGTTTTCCCGTTCATCGGGAAAGGTGTCCACCCCGTAGACAATGTCCTTTGCATCCAAATGCATATAAGTGCCGAAGAGCCGGTCCCAAATGGAAAAAATATTTCCGTAGTTGGAATCGGTATAGGGCAGTTTGTAATGATGGTGCACCTTGTGCATGTCCGGGGAAACAATTATCCAGCTAAGCATGTCATCCACCTTTTTGGGCAGGGATATATTGGCATGGTTGAATTGTGAAAAAAGGACCGACAGGGCCTGATAGATCATTATGATGGCCACC
>CALDPL010000471.1 GCA_937911965.1 uncultured Allomuricauda sp.
AACTCGGCTTATCCACGTATCCACCCGGTTTGGAAAAACCCCGGGAAATGCTTTTGCCGTGAGGACAAATATTGTTAGAAAAATAAGCCCTGCACCCAGAATAATTCCCAAGTATTTCAATGGATAACCACCCACAAAAACCAACATTACAACCATACAAAAAAAGATGGCGGTTGTGGAAAAGTTAGCGGGAAGAATCAATGCCAAAACCAGAAAAACCGGCACCCAAAGCGGCAAAATGGTTTCTTTAAAAATTACGGTTTTATCCTTTATTCGTGAAAGATACCGTGCTACATATGTCATCAAAACAACTCCCGCCAAAGTTGAAGTTTGGAACGTTACCCCCACAAACGGTACGCGAATCCAGCGGCTGGCGTTCGCGCCATCAATGGTGGTTCCTTCGGCCATCGTAATTATCAAAAGCAGAATTATAACAGGAATTGCAATAATGGACAACCCACGGAAATAATGGTACGGAATTTTATGGACGCCGTACAAAATACCAAAGCCCAAAACCAAATGCGCAAAATGTTTCAGCAAATATGGCAACGTGCTTCCATCTCCATACAAATAAGCGAGATTGCTGCTGGAGCTGTACACCGGCAAAAAGGAAAACAGCGCCAAAAGGCCCACGATTCCCCAGATTGCCTTGTCGCCCTGTATGTAGTTGAAAATGTTTCGCACTTCTACTTATTAATTATTTTTATTATTTATTTTTTATTGCTATTTCCTATTCGCTTTTCGCTATTTAAAGATTTCTAACAGCATCCTTAAACTGCCTTCCACGATCCTCATAGTTTTCAAATAGATCAAAACTGGCGCAGGCCGGGGAAAGCAGCACCGTGTTATTCCTTTCAGCCAATCTGTATGCGGTTCTCACCGCAGCAGCCATTGAATCTGTTTCCACAATCATATCGACTACATTTCCAAAAGCATTTATTATTTTTTGGTTGTCAACGCCCAAACAGATAATTGCCTTCACTTTTTCGTTCACCAAAGGCAAAAGTTCGCTGTAATCATTGCCTTTGTCAACGCCGCCAACAATCCAAACGGTGGGGTTTTCCATACTGTCCAAAGCGTAGAAAGTAGCATTAACATTGGTTGCCTTTGAATCGTTTATGTACATCACATTATTGATTTTTAAAACCTTTTCGAGTCGGTGCTCCACCCCTTGAAAACCTTCCAGACTTTCACGAATTGTCTGTTTCCGAATTCTCAATAATGTGGCAACCGTAGATGCCGCCATTGCGTTTTTTAAATTGTGTTCCCCCTGAATTCCTATAGTTGCGATTGGCATAGTAAATTGATTGTTATCTATTGTTATTATTATTTGGTTGTCCTTTTTATATGCTCCCTGGTTCAATTCTTTTTTTACTGAAAAAGGCAGCGGTTGCGATTTTATTGGGTTTTGCGAAAGCCATTTTATAATTTCCACATCGTCGGCGTCATAAATGAAATAATCCTGCGAGGTTTGGTTCATTATAATCCTGAATTTGGAAGCGATATAATTTTCATATTTGTAATCATATCGGTCCAAATGATCCAGACTCAAATTGGTCAAAACTGCAATGTGCGGCGCAAAGGTTTCAATTCCGTCGAGCTGAAAGCTGCTGAGTTCGAGTACAAAATTTTCATACTTTTCTTCTGAAACCTGTTCCGCGCAACTCTTTCCGATGTTTCCGCCCAACGCCACATTCAATCCGCCGTTTTTTAGCAATTCGTACGTCAAGCTTGCTGTTGTTGTTTTTCCGTTGCTGCCGGTGATTCCGACAATTGTTGCTTTCGTGAATTTTGAAGCGAATTCAATTTCAGAAATCACCTTCACTCCTTTTTCGTGCAATTTTTTAATGATTGGAGCCTTATCGGGAATTCCCGGGCTCTTCATCACCAATCCCGCATTGAGGATCTTTTCCTCGCTGTGGGCTCCCTCTTCCCATGGGATGCCATTATTTTCAAGAACTTTTCTGTACTCCTCCTTGAGCTCCCCGCGATCGGAAACAAAGACCTCAAAGCCCATTTTTTTTCCCAATAGGGCCGTACCCACGCCACTTTCCCCACCTCCAAGGATCACCAAACGCTCCATCTATCGTATTTTTAAGGTGACAATGCTTATGATGGCCAAAAGGATCCCTATGATCCAAAAGCGGGTCACGATCTTGCTCTCATGGTACATCTTCTTCTGATAGTGGTGGTGCAAGGGGGCCATCAAAAAAATCCGCCGGCCCTCCCCATATTTCTTTTTGGTGTGCTTGAAATAGCCCACCTGCAACAGTACCGACAGGGATTCCGCAAAGAAGATCCCACAGAGTACCGGCAAGAGCAGTTCCTTGCGCACGATGATGGCGATCACCGCGATCACCCCGCCTATGGCCAGGCTGCCCGTATCCCCCATAAAGACCTGGGCAGGGTAGGTGTTGTACCATAGAAATCCCACCAGGGCCCCGACAAAGGCGGCGATGAACACCACGAGCTCCCCGGCCCCGGGCAGGTAGAATATGTCCAGATAATTGGAGAACTGTATGTTGCCGGATACCCAGGCAAAAATGCCCAGGGTCAGGACGATGATCGCAGAGGAACCCGCGGCCAGCCCGTCGATCCCATCGGTCAGGTTGGCCCCATTGGAAACCGCGGTCACGATCAGGATCACCACCGGGACAAAGATCAACCAGGCATAGTCCTCGGCCCCTTCCCCCATCCAGGATATAAAATCGGCATAATCCAATTCGTTCCCCTTGAAAAAGGGCACATTGGTCCGTACCGCCTTGGTCTCTTCCCCGAAGACCCGCTCCACCTTGAAATTCTCATTGATGGTCATGGTATCCTTCTCCTTGATGGTCACCATGGGGTGGAAATACAGGGTGATGCCCACGATCAGGCCAAGGACCACCTGTCCTATCACCTTGAACTTTCCGTGAAGGCCCTTTTTGTCCTTTTTGAAAATCTTGATGTAATCGTCCACGAATCCGATGATTCCCATCCACATCAGGGTGACGATCAAAAGGATTACGTAAATGTTCTTGATGTCCGTGAACAACAGCACGGGCAAAAGCGTGGCAAAAATGATGATGATGCCTCCCATGGTCGGGGTCCCCGCCTTCTGTTGTTGTCCCTCAAGGCCCAGGTCCCTGATGGTCTCCCCGATCTGTTTGCGCTGTAAAAAAAGGATGATGCGCTTCCCGTATACCATGGCGATCAAAAGGGACACCATTACGGACAGGGCGGCCCTGAAGGACAGGAACTGGAAGAGTCCCGCTCCCGGCAGATCGTAATTGGTCTCTAAATATTCGAACAGGTAATACAGCATGGATGGGTTATTTGTTCAAGGCTTCAAGAGCGGTTCGTACTTCTTTAAAATCGTCAAAATCGATGCGGGTCCCCTGGGTTTCCTGGTAGGTCTCGTGGCCCTTGCCGGCCACAAGGATGATATCGCCGCCCGAGGCCAGATCACAGGCGGTCCTGATGGCCTGCCTGCGATCCGTTATGGAGAGTACCCTGTTGGCGTTCTGGGCCTCCACCCCCTGTTCCATTTCGGCAATGATCTGCTCCGGGACCTCCCCCCTGGGATTGTCCGAGGTGAAAATGGCCCGGTCGCTCATCTGCGAGGCGATATGTCCCATGACCGGACGCTTGGTCCTGTCCCGGTCACCACCACACCCCACGACGGTGATGACCTTTTCATTTCCGGTCCTCAATGCACTGATGGTGTCCAGTACATTTTTTAGGGCGTCCGGCGTATGGGCATAATCCACGATTGCCGTTATCCTGTCCTTTGATATAAAGTGCTGGAACCGGCCCGCAACGGTGTCCAGTCCACTCATCAACCTGAGGATCTCCAAACGCTCCAGCCCCAAAAGATCGGCCACCCCGTAGATAGCCAATAGGTTATAGGCGTTGAAATCCCCGATCAAACGGGACCAGAGCTCGTTCCCGTCCATTTTCAGCAGCTGCCCGTTGAACTGTCTTTCCATAAGCTGTGCCCTGTAGTCCGCATAGGTCTTCAGGGCATAGGTGTATTTTTTGGCCTTGGTGTTCTGCAACATCACCAGGCCGTTGCGATCGTCGACGTTCACCAGGGCAAAGGAGGCCTTGGGCAGGCCGTCGAACAATTTCTTCTTGGCGTCCCTATAGGCCGCAAAGGTCTTGTGGTAGTCCAGATGGTCGTGGGAGAGGTTGGTAAAGACGGCCCCTTCAAAATGAAGGGCCTCGATCCGTTTCTGCTCGATCCCATGGGAGCTCACCTCCATAAAACAAAACTCCACCCCCACCTCGTTCATTTGCTTCAAATGGGCGTTGAGGGACAGCACGTCCGGGGTGGTGTGCCGGGCCGGGAACTCCCGATCGTCCACCATGACCTTTATGGTGGAGATCAATCCCACCTTATAGCCGGCCATTTTGAAGAGCCGGTACAAAAGGGTGGACACGGTGGTCTTCCCATTGGTGCCCGTGATCCCGACCAACTTGAGGTTCTTGGAAGGATGCCCGTAAAAATTGGCCGCCATCACCGCCAGGGCGGCATGGCTGTCGGATACCTTGACATAGCAGACTTCCTCGATCGGCTGTTCGGGAAATTCCTCGCAGACCACGGCCAGGGCCCCGGCATCCACGGCCTTGGCGATAAAGTCGTGTCCGTCCGAAAGGCTGCCCCGGATGGCCACAAAGACATCGCCCGCACCCACCGCTCTGGAATCGAACCGGATCTGGGCCACCTTCACATGGGTGCCCCCGCTCACCGCTTCCAGGGCCACTCTGTACAATATGTCCTTCAACCTGATCATGAGAGCTCCAATACTATTTTTTTCACCTGCTCCAGGGACGTTCCCTGTACCACGGACTGTTTCCTTACCTTCCCATGCCCGTGGATCTCCACCTGCAGTCCAAGGTTCTCCAAAAGCGATATTGCGTCCATTCCACTCATCCCCATTACATCGGGCACCTGGCCGTGGTTCTGTTGTGACATTACAAAATACTCCCGGTATTCCCGGTCCAAACGCGGGCTCTCCAAGGCATCCGGGTCGACCTCGTCCACCATGGGGGAGATTGCATGGATCTTCTGTGCCATGGACTTGAACACCGGCCCGGAAACATCGGCCCCATAGATCCCGATCTTCTTGTCCGGTTCGTGGATCACCACGATACAGGAATACTTGGGGTCGTCGGCCGGAAAATATCCCGCAAAGGAGGAGATATAGGCCAGTTTGTCCGGATCCTTGTCCACATAGTTCTTTTGGGTGGTCCCGGTCTTTCCCGCCATGGAAAAGTTTTTGGAATACAGCCCATGCCCGGTACCGTATTTCTTTTCCACCACCTCCTTCAACAATTGTTGGACCACCTCCACGGTCTGCTGCGAACAGATGGAGGGGTTGATCACCTCCTTGTCGAAGCGTTTCACCACCCGGTTGCCTTCACGAACCTCCTTGATCAGACGGGGCTTGAGCATTTTCCCGTCGTTGGCGATGGCGTTGTAGAAGGCCAGGGTCTGCATCGGGGTCAAGGAGACTTCATAGCCATGGGACATCCAGGCCAGGGAAATCCCCGACCAACCCTTGTCCCCGGGATAGCGCAAAACGGGCTCCCCCTCCCCGATGATGGGAAGGTCCAATTTCCTGTGGAGCCCCATATTCCTCAATCGGTCCACAAACTGCTGGGGCCGGGCCTTGTAATTTTCGTGGATGACCTTGGCAAAGGCGGTATTGGAGGAGACCACAAAGGCCTTGCCCATGGAAATCGTTCCATAGCCCCCCCATTTGGCATCCCTCACCACCCGGTCATAAATCCCGTACCGGCCCTTTTGGGTATCGATCACGGTACTGGTATCGACCACCTTGTCCTCCAGGGCGGCCACCAGGGACATCAATTTAAAGGTGGAGCCCGGTTCGTGGGATTCCCCCACGGCATAGTTCAGCTTTTCGTAATAGGTGCCCTTGGAAGTGCGCCCTAGGTTTGAAATGGCCTTGATCTCCCCCGTCCTGGTCTCCATGACCACCACACATCCGTGGTCCGCCTTGTACTTCTCCAATTGGGCCAGGAGTTCGTGGTGGGCGATGTCCTGGATGTTCACGTCTATGGTGGAGACCACGTCCAGACCGTCCACGGGCTCCACGATATTGTCCAGGCCGACGGGCTTCCATTGGCCCTTGGCTATCTTTTGCTTCAGGCGCTTGCCCTCACGCCCCCGGAGGTAGGTTTCCCCAAAGGCCCCGTCCAGGCCCACCCGGGTATAATATCCGTTTTCGTCAACCCGTTCATAGCCGATGCTACGGGCGGCCATTTCCCCCAGGGGATACACCCGAACCACCCGATGGGACTCGATGAAGCCCCCTCTATAGGGCCCCAGTTCGAACAGGGGAAAGCCCTTGATCCGTATATAGTCCAGATAATTCACGTCCCGGGCCACCAAACGGTAGCGTTCCCCATTGGCCCTGGCCTTTCTGAAGAGTTGCCTGTAATGCGAGGAAGGCCGGTCCATGAGCTTCCCCAGGGAATCGGAAAGTGCACCGACATACTTTTGGAAATCCGCCTCGGAAACGGTCTTGGCATCGAAGCGTATCTCGTATTTGGGAACCGAAGCCGCCAAAAGACTTCCATCCTCGGAATAGAGGTTCCCCCGGTTTGGTTCTATGGTGAACATCTTTTCGGTCTGGCTCAGGGCCAGGTTCCTGAATTTATCCCCCTCCACCAATTGTATGTCCACCAAGCGCACTACCACGGCTGCGCCCATGAGCAGAAGCCCGACAGCGACCAGGTAGAGTCTATTCATTATATTTTTTTCGGATATTGCCACTAATCCCCGTTTTTTACCATTATTTTCTTGGGAGGGTTCTGGGAAGGATAAAGTCCTTTTTTGGCCATGGCCTCCCTAAGGGTGGATTCCAGTTTGAGCTGTTGCACTTGGGAACGCCCCTGGAAAAACTCACTCTTCAGTTTACGGACCTCCTCACTGAGATCCGCGATTTCCAATACTTTTCGGTCGGCCTGATGGCTGCTGGAGATCATCAGGGCCGCCAAAAGGGAGGCGAACAGGAGGAACAACCAGTTCTTGGGAGCATCCCCGCTCACCAAAAAGGTTCCCTTCAACAAATCCAACAATCCTTTTTTCATTTTCATCATATGCGTTCCGCTATGCGGAGTTTGGCGCTTCTGGCCCTATTGTTCGCGGCGATCTCATCCGCGGAGGGCACGATCAATTTTCCTATTCTTTTAAAAGGGACCTCGATGTTCCCGTAAAAATCCCGTTTTGGCTCCCCTTCGAAGTTTCCAGATTGGATAAAGCGTTTCACCAAACGGTCCTCCAGGGAATGGTAACTGATCAGGGACACCCTTCCCCCGGGCACCAACAGATCGGGCAATTGGAGCAAAAACTCCCGCAGGGCCTCCAGTTCCTGATTGACCTCGATCCTGATGGCCTGATAGACCTGGGCCAAGATCTTGTGTTCCCGCATCCTGGGAAGGAACTGCCGCAGGGCCTGCTTCAACTGATCGGTGGTTTCCAAGGGACCCCCTTCCCGGGCCGCGACCAGCACCCGGGCCATGGCATTGGCATTACGCAGCTCCCCGTATTGGAACAGCACCCCTGCCAGGTCCTTCTCGGAATATGAATTGACCACCTGGAAGGCCGAAAGCTCCTGCTTTTGGTCCATCCGCATGTCCAGATCTGCATCGAAACGCGTGGAAAAGCCCCGATCGGCCCGATCGAACTGATGGGAAGAGACCCCGAAATCGGCCAAGACCCCATCCAGTTTCCCTATGCCATAGAACTTCAAATAGTTTTTGAGGTAGCGGAAGTTTTGGTCGATCAGGCGGAACCTTTCATCTTCCAGGGCGTTCCCAAGGGCGTCCCCATCCCGATCGAAGGCCAACAAACTGCCGCCCTTCCCCAATCTTTTCAATATTTCCCTGGAATGTCCCCCGCCCCCAAAGGTGGCGTCCACGTACACCCCATCGCCTTTTATGTTCAATCCGTCCACCGATTCCATTAAAAGGACCGGCCGGTGGTAGGAATCATTCATCGTCATCAAAAATCGATTCGGCCAGATCGGCATAGTCCTTCTCCCCTTCCTCAAGGACCTTCTCGTAGAGCTCCTTGTTCCAAATCTCGATCTTGTCAAAGATCGCATTGAGCACCACTTCCTTCTCGATCTTGGCAAAATCCGCAAGATTCTTGGGAATCTGCAGCCTTCCGGAATCGGCATCGATCGTCACCTCCTTCATCCCGGCCACAAAATTCCGCACAAAGGCATCGTATTTCCGGTTGATCTTGCTCTTCTTCATCACCTTTACCATCAACTGGTCGAACTCCCGCTTGGGATACAGTTCCAAACACTGTTGAAAAACGGACCTCTTGATCACAAAACCATCCTTCAGTACGGGCAACAGCTGGTTCTTCAAAGAAATGGGCAACAATACCCTTCCCTTGGTGTCCGCTTTGCAATCGTGCTGTCCTATGATATGGGTCATTGAGATCCAATTGGTTACTTAATACAACTCAAATATATATATTTTATTTCCACTTTTCTCCACCAAACACCACTTTTGTTAATAAATTCCCCACTTTTCGATGAAAATGTACCTTTCGACCCAAAAAATAGCTGCTTCCGAAGGCATCCCCTCCCATTCTCCTGGGAAGGATCCAAAAAAAAACTTGCCCCAAATCTGGCGTTTTCCTAAAATCTTTGTGCTGCGAAATGCCTATCTTTGGCCTCTTGTTACCAACTAACTATTGAATGGAAGAACATTTAATTGAAGATGGCAAATACCGATTCATAGAAAAAGGGGAGGGAACTCCCATGATCATCCTTCATGGACTCATGGGGGGTTTGAGCAATTTTCAAGGCGTGTCCAACCATTTTCCATCCAAGGGATACAAGGTGCTCATCCCGGAACTCCCCATATACCATATGCCCATTCTCAAGACCACGGTAAAGAACTTTGCCAAGTTCCTGGAAGAGTTCATCGAGTTCAAGGGTTTGGAGGACGTCATCCTTTTGGGCAATTCCC
>CALDPL010000472.1 GCA_937911965.1 uncultured Allomuricauda sp.
CATTGACCGCCGAGGAAGTGGCGGCAGTGGCCGGGGGAGAGGGGACGCCCAAGAATTTTGGATCCACGCTCTATATGCCCTTTGACGGAGATTTTGTAGAAGCCAATGACAATGTGGAGGCCACGGTGGTGGGAACCCCTGGATTTGCGGGGGAAAGTTCCAAGGGCACCGATGCCTATGCGGGCGCGGCCGATTCCTATTTGACCTTCCCCATTGATGGCCTGTTCGCCAATCAATTCAGCGGGGCCTTCTGGTACAAGGTCAATACGGATCCGGACCGGGGAGGGATTCTAACTGTGAGTCCTCCCATGAACGGGGCGGACAACAACCTATCGGCCGGGTTCCGCTTGCTCCGGGAAGGCAGCGCCACCGAACCCAGGATCAAACTCCATGTCGGAAGTGATGCGGGTGATGTCTGGAACGACGGGGAAATTCTGGCGGTGAACGGGGAATGGGTGCATATTGCCTTTACGGTCAGTGATACGGCCACCCTGATTTATATCAATGGGGAGCCTGTCGCCAATACCGGCGATATGACCGACAAGACCGTCAATTGGGCCGATTGTGAAATCCTGTCCATAGGATCCGGAGCCCCCAATTTTATCGGCTGGAACCATTTTTCGGATTTGAGCTTTATCGATGACCTCTATCTCTTTGACCGGGCATTGACCCAGGAGGAAATACAGGAAATCATGAATAATTAATGGGTGCCAAAAGGGCACCGGACAATAATGCAAGTTGGTTCTATGAGGTTAGTTTTAGTTCAATTGGTCCTTGTATCCCTGATTCTGGGGTGCAAGGACCATAATAAAGAAAAAGAGGGGGATTCGACCGTGGAAGCTTCAACAGATACGGCCCGGTTGGATAAAGCCCTGATGGATTCCATTCAGTATCAAACCTTCAATTATTTTTGGGAGGCGGCGGAGCCCATTTCGGGCCTGGCCCGGGAACGGTTGCACATGGACAATGTATATCCCACCCACGATAAAGACATCATAACCACCGGGGGTTCCGGATTCGGGTTGATGGCCATTCTGATGGGGGTGGAACGCGACTATATCACCAGGCAGCAGGCCCTGGAACGCTATGAACAGATCGTGGATTTTCTGGAAAAGGCGGACCGCTTTCACGGGGCATGGCCCCATTGGCTCTATCCTTCCGGAAAAGTGGCCCCTTTCAGTAAAATGGATATTGGGGGCGACCTGGTCGAGACCGCATTTCTGGTACAGGGCCTGTTGACGGTACGGGAGTACTTCAAGGATGGCAATGAAAGGGAACGTCAATTGGCCCAAAAGATCCAACAGCTCTGGGAAGAGGTGGAATGGGATTGGTACACCAAGGGCGGGGAGGATGTCCTCTACTGGCATTGGAGTCCGGAGTATGAATGGCAAATGAACTTTCCGGTGGGGGGCTACAACGAATGCCTGATCATGTATATACTGGCAGCGGCTTCCCCCACACACCCCATCGAAAAGAGCGTATATGAAAAGGGTTGGGCCAGGAACGACTCCATCAGCAGGGACACCACCTACTATGGACTGGAGACCGAACTGGACCACTACGAACACGACGATGCCCCGGTGGGTCCCATGTTTTGGGCCCATTATTCCTATTTGGGATTGGATCCCAACGGTCTGAAGGACCAATATGGGGACTATTGGAAACTGAATGTCAACCATGCCTTGATCCAATTTAGGTACGCCGTGGACAATCCGGAAGGCTATGAGGGTTATGGAGAGGATCTCTGGGGCCTGACCTCAAGTTATTCCGTCAAGGGCTATGCAGGGCATAGGCCGGGCAACGATCACGGGGTGATTTCCCCCACCGCGGCCCTTTCCTCCATGCCCTATACCCCAAAGGAGAGCAAACGGTTCCTAAGGTATATGTACAGCGAACAGGACAGCCTAATAGGGACCTATGGGCCTTATGACGCCTTCAGCCTGGAACACGATTGGTATGTGCCCCGCTATCTGGCCATTGACCAGGGCACCATCCCCGTAATGATCGAAAATTATAGGACCGGGATGTTCTGGAAACTGTTCATGGCCAATGAAGAAGTATTGGCCGGCCTTAAAAAACTGGGCTTTGAGAGCCCGTATCTGAAGAATGACGATTAGAAAAACATTTTCCCTGATCTTACTTTTGGCCCTGTTCGGTTCCTGTGGCGGTGGCGATGATTATGTGTATGAACCCGTGTCCCCGGTCATTCCGGGGGAGGAACCCGAGGAGCCCGTTCCCAGCATTGGGGACAATGAACTCATGGATTTGGTACAGCGGGAAACCTTTAGGTATTTCTGGGACTTTGCCGAGGAAAATTCGGGTGGGGCCCGGGAAAGGTACCATCCGGAGGATCCGGGCAGGGATGCCCATGTGGTGACCTCGGGGGGGACCGGTTTTGGTCTTATGGCCCTTTTGGTGGGCATGGAACGGGGCTATATCAGCCGGGAGCAGGGTGTGGAGCGACTGACCCTCCTTTTGGATTTTCTGGAGGGAGCGGACCGCTTCCACGGAGCCTGGTCCCATTGGATCAACGGGGCCACCGGCGCGGCCATCCCCTTCAGTTCCATGGATGATGGAGGGGATTTGGTGGAGACCGCCTTTCTGGCCCAGGGACTTATCTGTGTGGTGGAATATTTCAAGAATGGAAGCGAAGCCGAGAAAGCCCTCTCCCAACAAGCGGATCAGCTCTGGAAGGAAGTGGAATGGGACTGGTATACCCAGAACCAAAACACCCTGTATTGGCATTGGAGCCCCAACCACGGTTTCGGCATGAATTTGGAGCTCAAGGGCTATAACGAGGTCCTGATAAGCTATGTGTTGGCGGCCGCTTCCCCCGATCACTCAATAGAAAAGGAAGTCTATACCAATGGATGGGCTTCCAACGGGGCCATCAAATCTTCCAACAACCAGTACGGTTTCCCCCTTGTGGTGAAGCACGCGGGTTCCGGGCAATTTGGGGGACCCTTGTTCTGGGCCCATTATTCTTATTTGGGCCTTGACCCCAAGAACCTTTCTGACGAATATGTCAATTATTGGGAGGTGAACCTCAACCACAGCAAGATCAACCACGCCTACTGCGTGGAAAATCCAAAGAATTTCATTGGCTATGGCAAGGATTGCTGGGGCCTGACGGCCAGTTATTCCAGGAATTCCGATGGCAGTATGGGCTATAATGCCCACAGCCCCTCGAACGATACGGGGGTGATTTCGCCCACGGCCGCCATAGGCTCCATAGTGTATACCCCCCAGGAATCATTGAGGGCCATGCATTACTTTTACAGGAACAAGGATAAGCTTTTGGGTCCTGCCGGCTTTTATGACGCCTTCAGCCCCCAATACAATTTTTGGGTGGCCAAGGCCTATCTGGCGATCGATCAGGGTCCCCAGATCATCATGATCGAGAATCACCGTACGGGACTTCTATGGAAGCTGTTCATGGCCAATGGGGATGTACAAAACGGACTTAAAAAACTCGGATTCTGATATGAAAACAGCAATGGTGTTGCCCTTGATCTTATTTTGTTTCGCCTTGGGAAATTCCCAATGGCAAAACAACTATGAAGCCAAACTGTACATCGATGGGACCGATACCCTGAGGTATCGAATCCTCTATCCCAATAATTTCGACAGCACCAAAAAATACCCCTTGCTGCTGTTCCTGCACGGGGCCGGGGAACGGGGCAATGACAACGAAAGCCAATTGATCCATGGGGCCAAGCTCTTTGCGACGGATTACCTGAAGGAGCGGCACCCGGCAATCGTGATCTTTCCACAGTGCCCAAAAGAGGACTATTGGTCCAAGGTGGAGGTGGACCGGAGTTCCTATCCCCTAAAATTGAATTTCGACTACGAAGGGGGACCCACCAAGGCCCTGGGACTGGTCATGGACCTTTTGGACCAAAGCCTGGCCCAATCCCATATCGATCCCGATAGGGTATACCTCATGGGCCTTTCCATGGGGGCCATGGGCAGTTTCGAACTTTTGGCCCGTAGGCCGGAAACCTTTGCCGCGGCCATTCCCATCTGCGGGGGCGGAGATCCCGAATCCGTGGGGGCCTATGCCAAAGGGATCGCCCTGTGGGTCATCCATGGGGCCCGGGACAATGTGGTGGACCCACTGCAGTCCATGGAGATGGTTTCAGCCCTATTGGGGGCAGGGGCCCATCCCAGGATGAGCCTGTACGAATTTGCAAATCACAATTCCTGGGATCCCGCCTTTGCAGAGCCCGAGCTGCTGCCCTGGTTGTTTTCCCATAAAAGAACAAAACCTTGAGATGATGAAACGCGGCATTATGTATGGAAACCTTTTGGTTTTGGGCCTGCTTCTGGGCTGCTGCCTGCCGGTGTCGGCACAGCAACAGACCTATTGCAATCCCATAAACATCGATTACGGGTATACCCCGATCCCAAATTTTGCAACCCATGGAAAACATCGGGCCACAGCGGATCCCGTGATTGTCAACTTCAAGGAGAAGTACTTTCTGTTTTCCACAAACCAGTGGGGCTATTGGTGGAGCGATGATATGTACGATTGGAAGTTTGTGCCCAGAAAGTTTTTAAGGGAGCGCAACAAGGTCTATGACGAACTCTGTGCCCCGGCCGCCTTTGTGATGAAGGATGAGCTCTATCTGATCGGCTCGACCCATGGGCCGGCCTTTTCCCTATGGAAGAGCAAGGATCCCACCGAGGACAATTGGGAAATTGCCGTGGATTCCCTCAAGGCAGGCGCCTGGGACCCGGCCTTCCTGTATGAGGAGGACACCGACAAGCTCTATATGTACTGGGGATCGAGCAATGTCTATCCGCTGTTGGGCACCGAGATCAACACCAAGACCCTACAGTCCGAGGGCTTTGTCAAACCCTTGGTCGCCCTGGCTCCAGAGGACCACGGCTGGGAACGTTTTGGGGAACACAACGACAACACCTTTTTGCAGCCCTTTTTGGAAGGGGCCTGGATGACCAAGTACAATGGAAAATATTACCTGCAGTACGGGGCCCCGGGCACCGAGTTCAGCGGGTATGCCGATGGGGTCTATGTCAGCGACAGCCCGTTGGACGGGTTCAGGTACCAATCCCACAATCCCTTTTCCTATAAGCCCGGGGGCTTTGCAAGAGGAGCGGGCCATGGGGCCACCTATCAGGACAATTTTGGAAATTGGTGGCATATCTCCACGATCATCCTCAACAAGAAGAACAATTTCGAGCGCCGCCTGGGCATTTGGCCGGCAGGCTTTGATGGCGATGATGTGATGTACGCCAATACGGCCTATGGGGATTACCCCACCTATCTTCCCCGGGAAGGGGCGGACCATATCCATGGCCTGTTCACCGGCTGGATGCTGTTGAACTACAACAAACCCGTACAGGTGTCCTCCACCTTGGGGGGACTGCAGGCCAATTTCGCGGTGGACGAGGATATGCGAAGCTATTGGAGTGCCAAATCCGGAGATCGGGGGGAATGGTTGCAGACCGATCTGGGGGAGGTTTCCACCATCCGGGCCATTCAGGTCAACTACGCGGACCAGGATGCGGAATTCCTGGGCAAATCCTCAGGGGTCCACCACCAATACAAGATCTATGGTTCCAATGACGGCAAAAAGTGGAACCTTTTGGTTGACAAGAGCAATAACAAGACCGATGTGCCCCATGATTATATCGAATTGGACCGGCCGGCAAAGGCCCGCTTTTTGAAGATCGAGAACATAAAAATGCCCACCGGCAAGTTTGCCCTGAGCGGGTTCAGGGTATTCGGCCAGGGAGGGGGGGAACGGCCCGGACCTGTGGACAATTTCATCGTTTTGCGCGCGGACCCAAAGAAATTCGGGGAACGCAGAAGCGCATGGCTGCGATGGCAGCAGAACGATCGGGCCGATGGTTATGTGATCTATTTTGGGAAAGATCCGGACAAACTCTACGG
This sequence comes from uncultured Allomuricauda sp., assembly GCA_937911965.1. GTDB lineage: Bacteria > Bacteroidota > Bacteroidia > Flavobacteriales > Flavobacteriaceae > Flagellimonas. The sequence continues at coordinate 5,918 of CALDPL010000472.1, forward strand.
CAGCATCATGGTCTATGGGGACAACCAGTATTACTTCTCCGGAATGGACCGTACCGATGCCTATTATTTTCAGATCGAAGCCTTCAACAATAACGGGATTTCTGATGGGACCCCGGTGATCGAATCAAAATAGACCCTTAAAAATATATTTTACCATGAAATCCATAAAATTACTCTTTGTCCTTGTGATTCTGGGGAGCTGTACCCCCAGGGAAGGGATTCCGGAAGTGGAGGCCCTCCTGCGGCAAATGACCTTGGAGGAGAAAATCGGCCAATTGAACCTGTTGACCCCTGGGGGCGGAGTGGCCACCGGATCGGTGGTCAGTGAAAATGTGGAGGCCAAGATCAAGGCCGGACAGGTGGGGGGCATTTTTGGGGTCACCGGCCCAGATCGGGTGAGAATGGCCCAGGAAATGGCCGTGGGGGAAAGCCGTCTGGGAATTCCCCTGCTCATAGGATCTGATGTGATCCACGGCTATAAGACCACCTATCCGATTCCCTTGGGCCTGTCCTCGAGCTGGGACATGGAGCTGATCGGGCAGGCGGCCCGAATGGCCGCCCAGGAGGCAACGGCAGATGGCATCAACTGGAACTTTTCCCCCATGGTGGACATATCCCGTGATCCCCGTTGGGGACGGATCGCCGAAGGGGCAGGGGAAGATCCCTACCTGGGGTCCCGGGTGGCCGAGGCCATGGTCCATGGCTATCAGGGCGACGATCTGTCGGCCCCGAACACCCTTTTGGCCTGTGTCAAGCACTTTGCCCTTTACGGGGCCTCCCAGGCGGGACGCGATTACCATTCCGTGGAAATGTCCAAGATAAAAATGTATAATCAGTACCTGCCACCCTATAAGGCGGCGGTGGATGCCGGGGTCGCCAGTGTGATGACCTCCTTCAACGATGTGGAGGGCATTCCCGCCACAGGCAGCAAATGGTTGCTCACCGACCTGTTGCGGGATCAATGGGGATTTGGGGGTTTTGTGGTCTCGGACTACACCTCCCTCAACGAGATGGTTGCCCATGGCCTTGGGGACCTGCAAGCGGTCTCCGCCTTCTCCCTAAAGGCGGGCTTGGACATGGATATGGTCGGGGAGGGCTTTTTGACCACCTTGAAAAAATCCCTCGAGGAAGGGAAGATCAGTGAAGCCGATATCGAGAATGCCTGTAGAAGGGTATTGGAGGCCAAGTACCTCGCAGGATTGCTCGAGGACCCCTATCGGTATTCGGACGCCACAAGGCCTGCCAAGGATATCCTCAGCGAAGGGAACAGGGCCTTGGCCCGGAAACTGGCCGCCCATTCCTTTGTGCTGCTGAAAAACCACAACGAGGTCCTCCCCATTGAAAAAAACCAGAAGATAGCCTTGATCGGTCCCCTGGCCGATAGCAGGAACAATATGTTGGGTACCTGGGCCCCCACGGGGGACGTGAGCCTGGCCGTGACCATCCTGGAGGGTTTCAAAAACGTGGCCCCAAATGCGGACATCCGCCACGCCAAGGGTGCCAACATTTCGGATGACCCCCAATTGGCCGAACACGTGAACGTATTCGGACCACGGATCGAGATCGACGAGAGAAGCCCCGAAGCGATGTTGGAAGAGGCCGTGGCATTGGCCAAAAATTCAGATGTTGTGGTGGCCGTGGTGGGGGAGGCGACCGAAATGAGCGGGGAGGCGGCGAGCCGAACCGATATCTCAATTCCGGAAAGCCAGAAAAAACTGATCCGTGCCCTGGTGGAAACAGGCAAACCCCTGGCCTTGGTGCTGATGAGCGGTAGGCCGCTGACCATCCCGGAGGAATCCCAGCTCCCCCTTTCCATCCTGCAGGTATGGCATCCGGGAGTGGAGGCCGGCAATGCCGTGGCCGATGTGGTCTTTGGGGATTACAACCCCTCCGGAAAATTGACGGCGACCTGGCCCAGGAACGTGGGACAGATTCCCATATACCACAGCGAGAAGAATACGGGAAGGCCCGCCGAGGACGGGGATGTTTTTCAAAAATTCAAATCCAATTACCTGGATTCCCCCAATTCCCCTTTGTACCCCTTCGGATATGGCCTGAGCTATACCGATTTCGAGTATTCCGAACTCACCTTGGACAAGGGCTCCCTGGAACAGGGGGATTCCCTTTCCGTATCCGTGCGGGTGACCAATACGGGCAATTTCGATGGGGAAGAGGTGGTACAATTGTACCTTCGGGACCTGGTGCGCAGCATCACGCCCCCAATACGGGAGTTGAAGGGCTTTGAAAAGGTATTCCTCAAAAAAGGGGAATCCAAGATCGTGACCCTGGTCCTGAAACCCGAGGACCTGAAATTCTACAACGGCCAATTGGAGTTTGTCGCCGAACCCGGGACCTTTGAGGTCTATGTCGGCACCGACTCCAATGCGGAGCTGATGGAAACCTTTGAATTGAACTGATGGAAGTACTTCGGATATCCCGATAAAAAAAAGGTACTTCCCTAAAGCCATATACCATGAATTGGAAAACAGCATTAATGGGCCTTCTCTTGCTGGCTGCCTGTAAGGAAGGTAAAAAGGAGGCCGGGGATGTGGCCGCTGGCCCTGTGAACATTTTGTTCATCATGGCCGATGACCACGCCTTCCAGGCCATAAGTGCCTATGGACACGAACTGGGCAAATTGGCCCCGACCCCCAACATCGACCGAATTGCCAAAAACGGGGCCCTGTTCCTGAACAACTTCTGCACCAATTCCATCTGTGGTCCGAGCCGGGCGGTCATCCTAACCGGAAAACACAGCCACATCAACGGATTCCGAATGAACGGGGAGCGGTTTGACAACAGCCAGCCCACCCTGCCAAAGCATCTGAAAAAACTGGGCTATCAGACGGCCCTGATCGGCAAATGGCATTTGCACGGGAAGCCCACGGGCTTCGATCATTGGGAAATCCTCAACGACCAGGGCCACTATTACAATCCAGAGTTCATCCGGGATGGGGATACCACAGTGGTGGAAGGCTATGCCACGGACCTGATCACGGACAAGAGCCTGGAATGGCTCAAACAAAGGGACAGTACAAAGCCCTTCTACATGATGGTCCATCACAAGGCCCCCCACCGCAATTGGATGCCGGCACCAAGGCACTTGAACCTCTACGATTCCGTCACCTTTCCCCTGCCCGAATCCTATTTCCCGGAACATGGGAACCGATTGGCGGCCAAGGAGCAACAACAGACCATCTATGAGGATATGTACGAAGGGCACGACCTGAAGATGAGTGTCGCCTATGGGAGCACTGAACTGGCCCACAATCCCTGGACCACCGATTTTGACCGGATGAGCCCCCAGCAGCGGGAGCATTGGGATCGGGCCTACCTGGCCAAGAACAACGCCTTTCACAAAGCCGACTTGCACGGGGAGGAATTGGCAAGGTGGAAGGGCCAAAGGTACCTCCAGGAATACCTGGCCACGGTCAGGGCCGTGGACGAGGGTGTGGGACGAATATTGGATTATTTGGAGGAAACCGGTCTGGACCAGAATACCTTGGTGGTCTACACCTCCGATCAGGGCTTTTATCTGGGGGAACACGGTTGGTTCGACAAACGCTTTATGTACGAGGAATCCTTAAAGATGCCGCTGCTGATGCAATTGCCGGGGCTGATACAAGCGGGGACCACCGTGGACGCCATGACGCAGAACCTGGATTTTGCCCCTACCTTCCTCGATCTGGCGGGAGGCCCACAGTTGGCCGCCGAAATGCAGGGCAGGTCCTTCCTTGGCCTACTGGACGGAAGCCGGGACGAATTCAAGGATGCCGTCTACTACCACTATTACGATTTTCCGGCCTTTCATATGGTCAAAAGACAATACGGGGTAAGGACCAAAAGGTACAAACTCATCCATTTCTACGACGACATCGATCAATGGGAGTTCTACGATCTTAAAAAGGATCCCCACGAGCTCCACAATGCCATCGATGACGAAGATTATGTGGAGGTCATTGCCAAAATGCACAAAAAATTGGATAGCTTGCAATCCTATTACGAAGTGACCGACAAAGAGTTCGAGACCACCCCAAAGGAACAGGTGGATCGGAGCTATGAGGTCTTTAAAAAACTGAGGGGAACCCCCATGCGATGAAAAAAGCGAGCCTGATACTGTTCACCCTGGCCCTGACCATGGGCATCCGGGCCCAGACCCTGGATGTGATGACCTACAACATCCGATACGACAATCCCGGCGACGTTCCCAACAATTGGGACAACAGAAAGGAATTTTTGATCTCCCAACTCCGGTTTTACGCCCCTGATGTTTTTGGCACCCAGGAGGGTCTTGTGCATCAATTGAAGGATATCGATCGGGGTTTGGAGGCCTATGCCTATTTTGGAGTGGGCCGCGATCACGGGGACGACCGAGGGGAATTCACCGCCATTTTCTACAATACCAACAAGCTCGATCTCCTGGAGGAATCCACCTTTTGGCTGTCCCCGACCCCCGAGGCCGAGGCGGCCATCGACGCCCGGGCCCGTCGAGCCGCGTCGGAGGCGGTCCGGCGGCTGCTGTCCCCTCGCAGCGTGGCCGTGATCGGGGCCAGCCGCACCAGCGGGACGATCGGGCGCGACCTGTTCCAGAACCTGCAGCGGGCCGGGTTCGAGGGCCCGATCTGGCCGGTCAACCCCGAGGCGCAGCACATCGGCAGCACGCGTGCCGTGCCGAGCATCCTCGACATCCCCGACGAGGTCCTGGGCCAGCTCGGCAACCGCATCCAGCACGCGCTGCGCGCCTATACGCCGCGCGAGCAGAAGGCGGTGCGGGCAGCGGCGGAGACCTTCCGGGCCAATCCGGACTTCTCGACCGAAGAGGTCATCACCGAGCTCGGTACCGGGGAGGCGCTGGTGTCGACGCTCGAAGACAAGGGCGTGCCCTCGGTCGTCGGGCGGACGATGATGCGGCCGCCGTCCTCGCGCCTCGGCCCGATCCTGCCCGACGAGCGGCGGAAGCTGATGGCCGGCTCGCCGGTCGCAGGCCTCTACGACAAGACCGTGGATCGCGAATCTGCCTTCGAGGTGCTGGCGGCCAAGGTTGCGCGCCGACAAGAGGAAGAGCTTGACCGCCAGGAGGAAGTAGCCGTCAGCCGGGAGCGCCCGGCGGCGCGGCGCTCGACCCGGCAGACGCCGGTCGAGGCAGCCATCACGTCCTTTACCCGCAGCGTCGCCAGCCGCCTCGGTACGGCGCTCGTCCGTGGCATCCTCGGGGGGCTGACCCGTGGCCGCTGAAGCCCTCGCCCGCAACCCCACCCTGGCGGTCTTTGCCTCCGACCGGGGCCCCGGTGATCCGGAGCGCGCTTCGATCATGTCGCAGGCGGGAACGCTGATGGCGCGTCGCGGGGCCCGGCTGGTCTGCCTCGCGGAGGGCGGCAGCGTGCCGGTGCCGCTGATCACCAGCGCCCGGGCGGCGGGCGGCGACGTGCTGATTCTCGCCGACGCGGCGGTCAATATTCCGGCTGCCCTGGCGACGGTGCCAGTCGAGCGGATCGACGATGCCGAAACGCGTCTCGCGCGCGCGGCCAGCCTCGCCCATCTCTTCGTCGGCCTGCCGGGGTCGCTGGCCTCCGTCGCCAGCCTCTATCGCAGCTGGGTACGGGCGGGAGGCGGGTCGAGCAACAAGCCGGTGGTGCTGCTCAACCGGAACCGGGCCTTCGAGGTCATGCGCGGCATGTCCGCCGACGTCCTGTCGCACTCGGTGAAGCGGCACGACCGGATGGTGGTGTTCAGTGAGTCGATCGACGACCTCTGGAACAAGATCGGCTGGGCCCTCGGTGAGGCAGGGCACGTCGCGGTGAGCTAATGAACCGGGTCCGGGTCCCGGCTCGGACCGAACAGCGGCACCACGTTGTTCATCCCATGGTGCCGCGGAAGCCCCTGCCGGATGCTCCGTACCGGCGACCGGTGCAGACGCGCCAGGACCCGCTCCAGCAGGTAACGGGGTGACATCGGCTTCACCATGACTTCGTCGATACCCGCGCGCCGCGCCGCCGTCCGCGTCTCGCCGGTCACGGCGCCGGCAAGGGCGATAATCTGGAAGTGCGGGCTGTCGACCCGCTTGTCGCTGCGCAACGCCTGCGCCACCAGATTGGCGGCGCCGGCGGCGCCCGCATGTGGATGGAGGAGACCACGGGCAAGAAGGTCAACGACGAGCGCAGCGAGGAGCTCATCGCCACCGGCGCCAGCCGCATGTAAGTGGACAGTGCCAGCAGCGATTCGAAGGGCCGCACCCGCAGCGACGGCGTCGCTGCCAGCACCATGCCGAGGATCGAACTCAGCGCCGGGTTGGAGACGAGGATGGCGACGGTGCGGGGCTGGACGGTCACGGCGATGCTCTCGTGGTTAACTGATGGTTAACACGGCAGCGCGGGAACGGTTGGTGGAAAATCCGGCAATGGCGAAAAAAGCCGCTTGCAGGCCGGAGATGAAGAAGGCCCGCCTGCGGTGCAGGCGGGCCTAATCAGCAGCGACTGGGAATGGAACTAGCGCGCCTGCTCGAACAGCTGGTTGACGTAGTCCCAGTTGATCAGGTTGTCGACGAACGCCTCGAGGTACTTGGGCCGGGCATTGCGGTAGTCGATGTAGTAGCTGTGCTCCCAGACGTCGACGCCGAGGATCGGCGTGCCGCCGTGGACCAGCGGGTTCTCGCCATTGGGTGTCTTGCTGATCTCCAGCTTGCCGTTCTTGACGGCGAGCCAGGCCCAGCCGGAACCGAACTGCGTGGTGCCGGCGGCGATGAAGTCTTCGCGGAACTTGTCGTAGCCGCCGAGGTCACTGTCGATCGCCTGCTGCAGCGCGCCGGGGAGGGAGCG
>CALDPL010000473.1 GCA_937911965.1 uncultured Allomuricauda sp.
TCCGAAGTATTGGGGGTGGACAAGACCGAGGGCCTTTGGTTCAGTGTAGTATTCATAGGGGTGGTGGGCGCAATATATGCCATTTTTGGGGGTTTGAAAGCCGTTGCGGTTTCCGATACCCTCAACGGGATCGGTCTTTTGATCGGGGGCCTACTGGTTCCTATACTGGCCTTGATGGCCATTGGTGGGGGTAATGTTTTGGACGGCCTCTCCGAGGTCTATGAATTTGCACCTGAAAAGTTCAATGTCATCGGGGCCCCGGATTCGGTTCTGCCCTTTGGCGTGTTGTTTACAGGCTTGATCATAAACCAGCTGTATTTCTGGGGAATGAACCAGACCATCGTTCAAAGAGCCTTGGGAGCCAAAAATTTAAAGGAGGCTCAAAAGGGTTTGTTGCTTACCGGTCTTTTCAAGATCTTGATTCCTTTGGTCATTGTCCTTCCCGGGGTAATTTGTTACTATTATTTTCAGGACACGTTTTATTCGGATCAGGACAGTGTCTATCCACGTTTGGTGAAACAGGTCCTCCCTACCTGGCTGATCGGATTCTTTGCGGCCGTTATCATGGGGGCCGTATTGAGCACCTTCAACTCTGTGCTTAACTCGGCAGCCACCCTGTTCAGTATCGATATCGTCAAAAAGCATATTGACAAAGATATAAGTGATCGCAAACTGGTGCGGGTGGGCAAGGTGACCTCTTCGATCCTTGCTGTGGTGGCCATATTGACCGCACCTCTCATGGCCAGTGCCCCCGATGGGCTGTACCAATTGTTGCAGGAACTCAATGGAATTTATTTCATTCCCATAGCATCGATTCTCTTGGCCGGCTTTTTCTTAAAATCCGTATCCGCTTTTGCTGCCAAGGCCGCCCTGTTGTTCGGACTTTTGTTCTACGTCTTCATGTCATGGATCTACACTGACCACGGTATCCATTTCGTGCATTTGTGGGGCATTGAGTTTGTCCTCAATGTGCTCTTAATGTTGGTGCTCTCCCATTTCTTCCCTAGAAAAACAAGCTATGAAATGGTCGATGTGGGGGCCGTGGAACTGGTGTCCTGGAAGTATACCAGGGCCATGTCCTTTGGACTTTGTTTTGTAACGGTCTTGATATACGCTTTGCTCGGAACAAATTCATAGTATTAAAAAGAAATATTAAAATAAGTAAATCCAATAAAAATGAACATTTTAAAGAATTATATCGACGGTAAATGGTCGGATAGCGCATCCACAGATACACTACCGGTACACAACCCCGCCAATCAGGAGATTTTGGCACTGGTGCCTACAGGCCCCGCTACGGTCAAAGACGTGGGTCGTGCCGCACAATCGGCGCAAAAGGCCTATCAGGCTTGGAGTAAAGTGCCCGTTATTAAAAGGACACAGGTCTTATACCAACTTAAAACTTTACTTGAGGACAGTAAAGAAGAGTTGGCTGAGATAATTACTAAGGAGGCGGGCAAGACCAAGGCCGAATCCCTGGGAGAGATCCAAAGGGCCATAGAGAATGTGGAGGTGGCCTGTGGCACCCCAATGCTCATGGCAGGAGATGTGATAGAGGACATTGCCACCGGGATTGACGAGATGATGATTCGCCAACCCCTGGGAGTGTCGGCCTGCATCACACCCTTTAATTTTCCGGGAATGATCGTCTTTTGGTTCCTGCCCTATGCCATTGCCACGGGAAATGCCTTTATCGTAAAACCGTCCGAAAAAGTGCCCATGACCATGATAAAAGTCTTCGAGCTCCTCGATCGCCTCGATCTGCCGGATGGCCTAGTCAGTTTAGTACATGGGGGAAAGGAAACCGTCGATGCCCTATTGGAACATCCAATCATAAAAGGAATAAGTTTTGTGGGGAGCACTCCGGTGGCTCGGTATATCTATTCTAAAGGAACAGCCAATGGAAAACGGGTGCAGGCCCAGGGAGGTGCTAAAAACCCGGTCCTGGTAATGCCGGATGCGGACATTGAAATGACCTCCAAGATCATTGCGGATTCCGTATACGGTTGTGCAGGTCAGAGGTGTCTAGCTGCCTCTACCATAATCAGGGTGGGAGATGATAAAGGAGAAATCAGGGATTCCCTGGTCGAAATGGCAAAGACCAGGACAACAGGTTATGGGCTTGATGGTGTGGATATGGGGCCTGTGATCACGCCCGAGAGCAAGACTAGGATAGAAAGACTTATCCAAAAGGGAAAGGATGAAGGGGCCAAAATAGTATTGGATGGTAGAAATGCCACCGTTTCGGGATATGAAAAAGGGAACTTCATCAGGCCGACCATTTTGGAAGATGTGGCTTTGGACAAAGAATTGATACGGACAGAAATCTTTGGGCCTGTGATGAGCCTTATATCCATGAAAACCGTGGAGGATGCCCTTGAGTTCGTCAATAACGGAAATTATGGCAATATGGCCTGTCTTTTTACTTCAAGTGGGGCCGTCGCAAGGAAGTTCAGAAATGAGGCGGATGCCGGAAATATAGGGATTAATATAGGAGTAGCCGCACCCATGGCTCAATTTCCATTCAGTGGATGGAAAGATAGCTTTTTTGGTGATTTGCACGGGCAAGGAAAACATGCCATCGAATTCTTTACACAGACCAAAGTGGTTATAGAACGTTGGCCCAATGTATGGTCTCGCAAATTTTAAATGGAAAACATCATGATAAAGATAGCGAACGCCCCATGTTCCTGGGGCGCATTGGAATTTGATCTTGAGAACAAATCAGAGGAAATACCTTATGACCAAGTGCTGGATGAACTCGTGGAGACCGGGTACTTGGGAACTGAACTGGGCGATTGGGGTTTTATGCCTACGGAGCCTTCCCGGCTCAGGGAAGAAATCGAAGGTCGCGGCCTAACCCTTCTCGGGGCCTTTGTGCCCGTTGCCCTGGCACAAGCCGATGCTCATCAAGACGGTATTAATTCGGCTCTTCGTGTGGCAGAATTGATGGCCGGTGCCGGTTATGGCAATGCCTTTGTGGTGCTTGCTGATGACAATGCTTCAGTTCCTGAAAGGACCCGCCATGCCGGAAGGATAAAACCTGAAATGGGCCTTGAACCGGACCAATGGGAGGTGTTCGCCCAAGGTGCTGAACGCTTGGCTAATATTGTAAAAGAGCGGTATGGCATCAGGACGGTTTTCCATCACCATTGTGCGGGCTATGTGGAGACCCCGGACGAAATAGATACCCTTATGTGCAAAACAGATTCATCTCTTTTGGGGCTTTGTCTTGATTTGGGACATTATGCATTTGGAGGGGGAGACCCCATTGCGGCCCTTGAAAAGTACGGGGATAGGATATGGCACGTCCATTTCAAGGATTATAATCCGCAGGCGGCCCAGATGTCCTCGTCGGCTGGGGGGGATTATTTTGATGCACTCAAATGCGGAGTATTCTGTGAATTGGGCAAGGGGGTTGTTGATTTCAAAGCCGCCCTGGACAAATTGACCCGTTCGGGTTATAAGGACTGGATCGTAGTGGAACAGGATATTTTGCCGGGGATGGGAAATCCAAAGGTATGTGCCAGGAACAACAGGGAATATATAAAAACTTTAGGTGTTTAGTTTATAGAAAAAAATACATGAAAAAATCAAAATTCGCCATTGCTGGCTTGGGCCGAATAGGCAAAATCCATTTAGGGAACCTATGCCAAATGGAAGGGGTCGAGGTCATTGTGGCCATGGATCCTCTGGAGGAGGGGAGGCAATATGCCAAGGACATGAATGTCCCATATATCGCGAATTCTTTTGAAGAGATGTTGACCATAGCACCCATAGATGCAGTAGTAATCTGTTCCCCCACGGATACTCATGCAGACTACGTAGAAATCGCAGCAAAAGCCGGGCTCCATGTCTTTTGTGAAAAGCCTTTGGATCTGTCATTGAAACGGGTGGTGGAAGTCCTCGAAACCGTGGACCGGGCCGGGGTAAAATTGATGCTGGGCTTTAACCGCAGGTTCGACAAGGAATTCAAAATGGTAAAGGACCTGGTGAAGTCCGGAGCTGTGGGCGAACCCCACCTGGTCAAAATCTGTAGCCGTGACCCCGGTGCCCCACCCTTGGAATATATCAAATCATCGGGAGGCCTCTTTTTGGACATGACCATTCACGATTTTGACGTGGCCCGCTTTGTGGTTGAAAAAGAAGTTGTGGAAGTGTATGCCAAAGGTGCTGTACTGATAGATGAAGCAATTGGAAAAGCAGGGGATATCGATACTGCGGTAATCACCTTGACCTATTCCGATGGGACTATGGCACTGATAGATAACAGTAGAGAAGCAGCCTACGGCTATGACCAAAGAGTAGAGGTCTTTGGATCAAGGGGCATGGTGCAATCCAACAATAATTTTATGGATTCCCATAAGCTCTATAACGATAAAGGCATCCATTCGGCCCTTCCGTTGTATTTCTTTCTGGAGCGATATAGGGAAGCTTATAGAAATGAAATTCAACATTTTGTAGCCAGTCTGGAAAAGGGAACTGAGGTGCCGGTGAACGGCAACGATGGCCTACAGTCCCTGAAGATTGGGCTTGCCGCCCTGAAATCCCTAAAGGAAAACCGTCCGGTCAAGTTGTCGGAGATCGCCTAAAATCACAAAGGGGCCATCGACTTACCGACCCTCTGAAAATTCGAGATAATTGAGGTTGAACCCTCCCTTGTCGAATACCAGCTTTATCCTTTGGCTGCCCGCCTTTAGGGAAATTCGCGATAGGGAAGTGGTTGCATAGGTGGAGGCTCCCCCTGTGGGTGCCAATTCCACGGATTCGGTCAATTTTTCACCATTGATTTTCAAATGGAGGGCCCCGCTTGTCTTTTCACTGGAGTATCGAAGGCCCAGGTCATAGGTTCCGGTTTCCTTTACATCGACGGTAAAAAGGAGCCATTCCCCATCCTGAATGTCAAAGACCTCATACCCATTGGTCCTGAGGTCGGAACAGGCCTGAATGTCCACCCCGTCGTTCCTCATTTTGCGTCCCTTGTTCCAAGGGGTGTTCTCCCCGGTGCTCACCCTGTAATTGACAAAATCGGCATCCCGGTAGGCCTGGTCCTGTGAACCCAGATCGTAGTGGGTGGCATAGATCGTACCGGGTATTGAATTTTCGGCATAGGGCAGGGTCCCATCGCCCTGTACCTGCCGGAACATGGCGTCGATGACATCTCTCATGACGGTCAGGTGCTCCATTTTAAAGTTTTCGGCCAACTGCATCAGTGCCTCGGTGGCAAATTCGATCGAGGGCCTTTCCCCTCCGTGCTGCCAGTAGTGCAACAGGGCCCCATAGCCGGGGTTCTTGGTCACCGAGGTGACACCGGCCGTGTTCTCCACCTTTTTCATCGGCCAATAGGCCCAGCCGATATTGTTGGTCTCCATGAGCCTGAGGGATTCCTTGAACCACACATTGGAATTCTCGCCGCTCTCGCCCAACCAGATGGGGGCATTGTGGATTTCCCGATAATCCAGAAATTGCTGAATGGATTCCTGGGTGTTGTAATTCCAGTACTTGTGGAAGCTGATGACCGTATTGTCGTCCCATAAGGGGAAAATGCCGTTGTAGTTGTTGCCCCAGCAATTGCCCCCGATATAGATGATATGGTTTTGGTCCACCTCCCTAATGGCCTGGGTGACCTCCACCAGGAGCTCTCTAAGGGGTCCATTGTTTTTCTCATCACAGCCGTTGGGGTTTTCCCCCTCAAAGTTCCAGTTGGGTTCATTTATGATGTCATAACCGCCGATCCAGGGACTGTCCTTGTAGCGCTCGGCCAGTTTCACCCAAAGGGCGGTCATCTTGTCTCTATTGGCCTTGCTTTCCCATAGGGAAGGCTTGGTGGGGTCATAATCCGAAATATTGGCATCATTCCCCTGCCCGCCGGGGGCGGCATGTAGGTCCAAGATCAGGTACATTTCATTGTCCCCACACCACTCCAGGAGTCGGTCCGTCATTTCGAATCCCTGTTCCAACCAAGTCAGTTCCCCTTCCTTTTCCGCTTCCACAGGTGGGGTGTAGAGGTTGTAGTGCATGGGCAACCTAACGGAATTAAAGCCCCAGGCCTTCAAGGAATCAATGTCCCTCTTGGTGATTCCGTTCTCCAGATAGGCCCTGTAAAAGGCTTCGGTGTTCTCCTCCCCAATGAGTTCAGTGATCGCAGTCCTGATTTCGTGTTGGGGGCCGGCAAAAGCGGAGGTTTGCAGCATATAGCTCTCCTGCACCATCCATCCTCCCAAGCCCAGACCCCTGAGGATCACATTGTTTCCCTCGGCATCGACGATCCTTTGTCCATCCGTTCGCAAAAATCCCTGTCCAAAGACCACGGGTCCCATCAACAGGACCATCAGCTGCAATATATGTTTCATTCCATTGGTTTAAGGGGTCCAGATATAGGTGGCCACCGATCCAGGACCCAGGGTGGAAGTGGCCCGTTTGTCATTGAATTCGATATTGAAGGAGGCCGTACTGTCCCCGTCGTTCAGCACCAGGAGGACCCTGCGGCCATCCTCGGTCCTGAAGGCCACATTGTGAAGGTCCCCCTGAACATTGGAACCGATCCGCACCGAGCCCGAAGGTACAAATTTGGAGGCGTGGGCAACGATATAATAGCCAACATTGCGGACAATGTTCCCGCCCGAACCTATGGTCAGCCCCCCTTTGCAGACCGTACATCCCCCATCGGTATGGGGACC
>CALDPL010000474.1 GCA_937911965.1 uncultured Allomuricauda sp.
AGCTGCGCCTTGGTGATGTGCGGTGTGTTGACGAACTGATACCCCGCCTCGATGTGCTTGGCGCGCGAATACGACTCCATTTCGCTACGCACGATGCCGCCCCTGGGGTGGAAGACGGCCAGGCCCGAACCGATCTCGTCGGGGAAGCTGAACAGGTCCAGTTCGGCGCCCAGCTTGCGGTGATCGCGCCGCTGCGCCTCCTCGATCAACTCGACGTGGGTGTCCAGCGCCTCCTGGGATTCCCACGCGGTGCCGTAGATGCGTTGCAGGCTGGCGTTGTTCTGATCACCGCGCCAGTACGCCGCCGAGCTGCGGGTGAGCAAGAAGACCCTCTACCAGCATTTCGGGAGCAAGGAGGAACTGGTCACCGAAAGCCTGGATTTCTTCCTGGAAAAGATAAGGGCCAACCTGGATGCATACCTCAAGGAAAATCCAAATGAGCAAGAACCGCTCTCCACGATAATCCATATCTATAAACAGGGGTTGATCGTCCTACAACAGATCAACCCCTCCTTTTTGCACGGCCTGGACCGATATTATCCCAAGGCCTTTGAGCACTACAACAAATTCAAAAGCGATGTGGTCTGGGACATGGTGCGTCCTCTGCTCAAAAAGGCACAGAAACTGGGACAGGTAAGGGCCAAGGTCAATGTGGATCTGGTCTGCCTGCTCTTCCTCTCCCGTTTGGAGGACATGGTCTACTCCAAATCCGACCTCTTTGACCAATACAGCCTGAATGAACTCCTGGAACATATCATCATCAACAACCTCAGGGGCGTCCTGACCTTGGAATATCTAAAAAACTATCCCCTGGAACCCTGAGCCCCGAACTCAATCCCCTCGTTCCCCAAGCAGCTTACAGCTTGCCTTGGACAGCAATCCCAGGCTCAACCAGTAGGTCCCCAATATCAAGGGGACCGAAAAATCAAAAGGGGTCTTGAACTTGGAAATTGCGATCAGGGTATCCGAAAACATAAAGAGCAGCGCTCCCAAAGCAATCCACCCAAAGGCCTTTGTGGGCTCCCTTAGAAAAAGGCCCATTCCCTGCCAGGCCATAAAACAGATCACCAGCACGTACAGGGCCACCGGCACCCCAAAGGCCCCCAAATCGGGGAGCAACCAAAGAAACAGGGCCGTGCCCACCCCAAAGAGAAGCAGGAAGGAAATCCAATGGGAATAAAATCCCCTAAGTTTGATAAAGGAAGTTGAGAAGAACAAATGGCCGACCAAAAAGGAGGCCAGGCCATAAACAAAATAGGAGTCGTACAACAACAGTACATCCCCCAACAAACAGCAACAGAACCCGATCAGCATCCCTTTCCCAAATCGGGACAAAACCCCATCCCCTCCACGGACAAGAAATAACAGGGGAAGCATGATCGAAAGGGTCGTCAAGGGCTTGAGCAGGACATAGAGCACCCGGGGACCAAAGTGTTCAACACCAATGGCCAAAACGGCAAAGATTGCGCAGAGCAACCAATACGTCCCCGACCAAGTTCCCTTCCCAAAAACCGTTACCATTGGGTATAGGGGTTTTGACTTAATTGGGAATTGTAATATTTTTTCTGTCCGGTGACCTCTTCCCCCAGCCAGGGAGGCCTTTCAAAGGGCTGGTCCTCGTGCTCCAACTCGAGTTCGGCCACCACCAGGCCCTTGTTCTCCCCCAGGAATTCATCTACCTCGAAGATGCGACCGCCATAGGGGACACTATAGCGGACCTTTTCCAAGATTCCACGCTCGCACAGATCGAACAGATTGCCCACTTCCCCCAGCGATATCTCAGACTCCCATTCAAAACGGGTGGTCCCCGAATCGTTGGTGGGGCCCTTTATGGTCAAATACCCCTTGTCGTCCATGCGCCTGACCCTTACGGTCCTTTCGGGGTCCCGGTTCAAAAAACCCTGTACAATTCGGCTATGGGAGCTGGCCGCTTCCCGATAGGCCTGGGATAGGACCAGGAATTTCCGTTCTATTTCCAGATGTTCCATCAAACTAAATATAGTTTAATTTTGAGAATGGATTTGGATTTTCCCTTAAGAAAAATCATTCATGTGGACATGGACGCCTTCTATGCTTCCGTGGAACAACAGGACAATCCCACCCTTAAGGGAAAACCCATTGCCGTGGGTGGAGGGTCTCCCAGGGGCGTGGTCGCCGCGGCCAGTTATGAAGCCCGAAAGTTCGGGGTCCGTTCCGCCATGTCAGGGCAGATCGCCCTTAGGAACTGCCCCCAACTGATCTTTGTTCCCCCCAGGTTCGACCGTTATAGGGAAGTTTCCAAGGCCATTCAAAAAATCTTTTACGAGTACACCGATCTGGTGGAGCCCCTTTCCCTGGACGAGGCCTATCTGGATGTCAGCCACAATAAAAAAGGGAACCCTTCGGCCACCCTGGTCGCCCGGGAGATCAGACAAAAAATCTTGGAAAGCACCGGCCTGACGGCCTCCGCCGGAATCTCCATCAACAAATTCATCGCCAAGGTGGCCAGTGACATCAACAAACCCAACGGTCAAAAGACCGTGAACCCGGAGGAGGTCCTCCAATTCCTGGAAGGCCTTGACATCAGAAAATTCCATGGAGTGGGGAAGGTCACCGCGGAAAAGATGTACAGACTGGGCATTTTTACGGGCAAGGACCTCAGGGAAAGACCCCTGGACTTTCTGGAACGGGAATTCGGCAAGAGTGGGGAATTCTATTACCGGGTCGTCCGCGGCATCCATTTGAGCCCCGTAAAGCCCCACCGCGATCCAAAGTCCGTGGGGGCCGAGCGCACCTTTGTAGAAAACCTCAGTTCCGAAATCTTTATGTTGGAAAAATTGGAACACATTGCCCAGGAATTGGAAAGAAGACTCCAAAAATCAGGGATTGCAGGCAAAACCGTTACCCTAAAGATAAAATACAGCGACTTCAGCCTACAGACCCGAAGCAAGACCCTACCCTACTTTATTTCGGACCAGACACTGATCCTGGAAACCGCCAAGGAACTGCTCTACCAATCCACCTTGGAGAACTCCGTACGTCTTTTGGGCATTTCCCTGGCCAACCTCAATACCGGGGGAAATAGGGAGAAACCCAAAAGTAAAGGCGTTTCGGTACAACTTAAATTTGACTTTTAATCGAACTAAATTGGAAGGTCGGTCTTTTCTTGTTTAATTTGTGGATATGCAGCGCAATGAATTGCACCAACATATCATCACCACGGCCGGCAAACTCTTCTATGTCCAAGGGTACAATTCAACGGGGATCAATGAAATCATAGCCCAATGTGGGATTGCAAAGGCCACCCTCTACAGCCACTTCAAATCCAAGGAGGACCTCTGTATAGCCCATTTGGAAGGAAGGCACAAGGCCTTTATGGAGCGCTTAAAGAGCCATACCGGAGGCAAAAAACCGGGAAGGAACCGCCTGTTGGCCATTTTCGAACTCCTGCAGGATCTGTACCGGGAAGAAGATTTCCAGGGCTGTTGGGGCCTAAAGACCCTAGGGGAACTCTCCCCGGACCAAAAGAAAATCCTATCGGTAATCCAAAAACAGAAGAAGGAACTCCTGGACCACCTGACAGAGGAGGTCACGGGCAATCTGCCCAATCTTTCCAAAGCGGAGATCGAAAGAATATCGGGAGGCCTCTACCTCCTCTATGAGAGTGCGATAACAGAAAGCCGCCTCTTTGGAAACGATTGGCCCATCTATACGGCCAAGGGCATTGCACCCTCCCTTTTTCCGGAAAAGGGCCCTTAATCCTTGATGTCCTTCGACTCGATCTGGGTCACCCTGAGGGTGTTCACCATTCCCTTGGACTTTATGGGCATGGCGGCCAGGCTCACCAACATATCCCCGACCTGCAGATAGCCCTTTTCACAGGCCATCCGGTTCACATCCTCAATGGTCTGGTCGGTGGACACGAATTTGTCGTAATAGAAAGCCTTTACCCCCCAGAGCAAATTCAGTTGGGTCAAGATCCTTCTATTGGAGGTGAACACCAAAATATGGGAGGAAGGCCTCCAAGCCGATATCTGAAATGCGGTATAACCACTGTTGGTCAGGGTCGAAATGGCCTTGGCCTCTATTTCATTGGCCATCAGGGCCGCGTGGTAACAGACCGATTTGGTGATGAACCTATTGGTACGGATGTGGGGTGGGGTCTGCGGCACCTTGATCAAATTGGAATCCTCCACACTGGTCAAAATACTGGCCATGCGCTCTATGACCTGTACGGGATAGTTCCCCACAGAGGTCTCCCCGGACAACATTACGGCATCGGCCCCGTCCATCACCGAGTTGGCCACATCGTTCACTTCGGCCCGGGTCGGGGTAAGGCTGGTGATCATGGTCTCCATCATCTGGGTCGCAATGATCACGGGTATTCGGGCCTTTTTGGCCCGCAACACCAATTTTTTCTGGATCAGCGGCACTTCCTGGGCGGGCACTTCCACCCCCAGGTCCCCCCGGGCCACCATAAGTCCATCGCAATGGGTCACAATGGAATCCATGTTCTCCACCGCTTCCGGTTTTTCGATCTTGGCTATGATCGGGATCTTGTGGTCGGAATGCTCCTTGATCAGGTTCTGCAGGTCGATCAGGTCCTGGCTGTGCCGGACAAAGGAAAGTGCGATCCAATCCACCTGGTGGCCTATCGCAAAAATGGCATCCTTCACGTCCTTTTTCGTCAGGGCGGGCAGGGAAATGGCCGTATTGGGAAGGTTGACCCCTTTCTTGGATTTCAGGGGACCCCCTTGGATCACGGTGGCCGTCACCTCATTTTTCCCATTGGTGGCCTTTACCTCAAAAATGAGCTTGCCATCATCCAACAGAACCCGTTCCCCGGCCTTGACATCCTTGGGGAAGTTCTGATAGTTCATGTACACCCGTTGGGCATTCCCCTCAAAGGCTTCCCCGGTTGCAAAGATCACCTCGTCCCCCGGGACCACGACGGCTTCCCCGCCCATGACCCCGACCCGGAGCTTGGGCCCCTGCAGGTCTGCCAGGATCGATATATTGGTGTCCAATTCCTTGTTGAGCTCGCGGATCATCCGGCGGAGCGGTGGATGCGGCTCATCAGCAGAACGCACGATGGGCTCGAACTCAATCACGATGCCGGCCGAGCTCCGGTGCAGAAGCGCGTTGAACGACCGGCCGCTCTGGAGGCGGATGATGAGAGACATCTCGCCCGGAACGGGCAATGCGTCGTCAAAGGCCGAGGCGAGGCGCTCGGCAGCTTCCTCACCCACGGCGGCAGAAAGCGACTGGCCAAGCACGTCGTCTGCCGGCACACCCAGGTGGTCGTCGAGGTTCTGACCGGCCTGCGTAATCGTTAATGTAGACGGATCGACAACGAGCAATGTACCGTGAGGCTGTATACCTCCAGCGTCGGGGCGTGTCGATGACTCGCTTCCGTCGTGCGAACTGTCCGCCCCGTCGTCACGGTCAGCATCGTCGATCGTGTCTTCGTGACCACGATTCATGCCGAGTGACATATTAATTTTTGCCAACATCAATGCCTCCCCTGGATCATTAAAGGGATTGCGTCGGCGGCCTCCTCAGCTCAAGTCACGCGCCCCATGGGCACCGCTCGCCTGATGCCGCAAGGCGAATTACGTGCCGACGGGTAACAGATGCCAACTATTT